>CAVIBE010000023.1:0-10063 GCA_963640885.1 Oscillospiraceae bacterium
TACATAAACATAATGACAGAATCTGTATATGTTTCGCTAAAAATATAAGTAAAATTTTAAAAAACGTTTATTCCCTGAATAAACTCAATCTGATTGTTTAAAATGCCGATAGCGTCTATGCTCATAAACTTAGAGTTCAACCTTCGTGACAGCATATAAAATTGTGCTGTTTTAAGAATATGTTTTAACTTTTTAGAATTGATAGCGTCAAAAGGGCTCCCGAAGCTTGATGTGCTTCGGGTTTTTACTTCTATAAAATGAATCACGGCATCCTTTTCGGCTATTATGTCAATCTCTCCGAACCTGCTTCTGAAATTTCTCTCAAGGATAACGAAGCCGTTCGATTCGAGAAACATAACAGCCTGATTTTCTCCCCAGTTGCCGATGTCTTTATTATACCTGCTCATGTGCCTGTTTTTAGCGGTTTAGAGATTTTCAGCCGCATCCGTCGCAGCTTCCGCTACAGCTTCTGCCGCTGCTTCAGCCGCCATTTCTTCTTCCTTTTGTGGATTAGATTTTTTTCTGTAATAATCCATAACGCGGCTCTCCATGAGCTCCATCAGCTGCGGATTATCTTTAAGAAACTGCTTTGCATTTTCCCTTCCCTGTCCGATTCTCTGTCCGTTAAAACTGTACCAGGAACCTGCTTTTTCGGCAACTTTAACATTTACAGCACAATCCAGTATGTCGCCTGTTCTTGATATTCCCGTTCCGTACATTATGTCAAATTCAGCCACTTTAAACGGAGGCGCAACCTTGTTTTTAACAATCTTGGCCTTGGTTTTGTTTCCTATAATCTCGTCGCCGACCTTTATTGCCTCTCCCTTTCTTATATCTATTCTCATGCTGGCATAGAATTTGAGAGCCTTGCCGCCGGTAGTTACTTCAGGATTTCCGAACATTATGCCGACTTTTTCTCTGAGCTGGTTGATAAAAATGCACGCCGTGTTGGATTTGTTGACAACACCGGTCAGCTTTCTTAAAGCCTGAGACATAAGTCTTGCCTGCAAGCCGACATGAGCATCTCCCATTTCTCCTGTTATTTCTGCCTTTGGAACAAGAGCTGCTACGGAGTCTATAACGACTACGTCAACTGCGCCGCTCCTCACAAGCATTTCACATATTTCGAGCGCCTGTTCACCGGTATCCGGCTGGGAAACGATAAGTTCGTTCACATCTACGCCCAGTCTTGCCGCATATTCCGGGTCGAGTGCGTGCTCCGCATCTATAAATGCCGCTTTTCCTCCTCTTTTCTGAGTCTGCGCTATTATATGAAGAGTCACGGTTGTCTTACCGGAAGACTCCGGACCGTATATTTCTATTATTCTTCCCTTTGGTATTCCTCCGATTCCGGTCGCTATATCAAGGCTCAACGCTCCTGTCGGGATTGCTTCTATATTTAATTTTGCAGCATCATCACCGAGCCGCATTATCGCGCCTTTTCCGAATTGTTTCTGAATCTGCTGCATAGCAGCCTCAAGAGCTTTGTTTTTTTCTTCGTTATTCATATTTTATTATTACCTCCAAGCTGAAGTGAACATTTGTTCTTTTGTTCTTATATTACCCTATTTTTCAATAACGGTCAAGCGCTTTTTGTGCTCAAAAAACGACCGAAAATGCAACGTAAAAGCAAAAGAACGCGCAAAAAAGCGAACAACTTTCCAATCGTTCGCATTTCGCCCGGTTTAAATTACAATGTTTTTAATTTCCACATTCTATGCTTATCTCATTAAATACTTTAAGTATATCATCAGTTGATATTTTAGCTTTTTCTTCCTTGTTTTTATCCATTACAGCCTTGCCCCTATCCATCATTATCAGGCGATCGCCATACTCAACCGCATATCTGAGGTTGTGCGTTACCATGATAGCGGTAAGCTTTTTTTCTCTCACGATTTTATCAGTAAGAACCATAATCGTCTCGGCTGTATATGGATCAAGCGCCGCAGTATGCTCATCCAGAATCAGAAAATCCAGCTTTGTCATAGACGCCATTATGAGAGCCGCTGCCTGACGCTGACCTCCCGACAGCGAACCTACCTTTATATCCAGCTTATCCTCAAGTCCCAAGCCCAGTATTGCGAGCTGTTCCTTATAAAAATCTATCCTTTTTTTATTGACGCCCATGCCCAGTCCAAAACTTTTAGCCTTATTATCAGCCAAAGCCATATTTTCGAGCAAAGTCATATTAGGACAAGTCCCCAGCGAAGGATTCTGATAAACTCTTCCTATCATTTTATAACGTTCATATTCCTTGAGCTTGTTTATGTTCTTGCCGTTAATAAGCACATCGCCGCCCTCGATCGGAATACTGCCGCATATAATATTCAAAAGAGAGGTCTTGCCGCTCCCGTTGCTTCCTACTATAGCCACAAATTCGCCTTTTTCTACGGAAAGATTGAAATCTTTGAACAAGCACATTTCCGTTATCGTTCCCGGATTATAAACTTTAGTTATGTTTTTAAGCTCCAGCATGACTTTTCACCTTTCCTTTTTCTATATTTCCGACAATCAGTATCAGGAGGAACAACAGCGCAGTCACTAATTTGAGCAGATTTGCCGGCAAACCGCAGCTTATCGCTATCTGTATACAAGCTTTATATATAATACTGCCTGCAACAACAGCCGTAGTTCCTTTTACAAAACCGACTTTTCTGAACAAAGTCGTTCCTATTATAACAGCCGCGAGACCGAATATCATCTGGCCGGTTCCCATCGTGCTTGAAAACGCACGCTGCTCATGACAGACAATACATCCCGAAAGCGCAACCAGAGCATTTGAAATAACAAGTCCCAGAATCTTAACCTGACCCTTATCCTTTGCGAGCGAGGTTACCAGCACATTGTTGTCGCCTACAGCTCTCAGCAAAAGACCGCTCTTCGTTTTGAAATAAAAATCAAGCAGCAGCTTAAACAAAAGCGCTATTATAAAGGAAACAATCAGTTTTCTCTGAATCAGAGTAAAGCTTCCCAGAATCGCCATGGTCGGGCCGGCGGTAAAAATCGTATCTATTGCTCTTTCCACCGGAAGATTTGAGCCCGCAATCTGAAGATTTATCGAAAAAAGCGCAGTCATGGTTATTATTCCCGCAAGAAGATCTCTTACTCCAAGCTTTACGTGAATCAGCCCCGTTGCCAGACCTGCCGCCGCGCCAATAAGCAGCGCACAAATCAAAGTCAGATAAGGATTGACCCCGTTTACCAGCATTACAGCCGTAACGGCAGCTCCTAAAGGGAAGCTGCCATCAACGGTAAGATCCGGAAAATCCAATATTTTATATGTTATAAATATGCCATACGAAAGAAGCGCATATATAAATCCTTGTGTTAATGTACTTATTATTAATTCAAACATTGTTTTAAACCTCAATTGTGTCAATTTTGCCGGATTTGCGTAAAGCTTATTCCGCTTCAGCTGTCTCACTAACCTCGATAGCCTTTGCTTTTACATCCTCAGGAAGACTGAGCCCGAGTTTTGCGAGAACTTCTGAATTAGTATAAATATTGTACTCTGTTATTGTCTCATAATCCATTTCAGATGCACTAGCTTCACCTTTTAAAATCTTAGCTGCCATAGCACCGGTTTGCTTTCCAAGCTCGATATAATCAATACCTGCTGATGCAGCGCAGCCTTTTACAACCTGCTCGATTTCGCTTCCGTAAACAGGGATTCCAGCTTCGTCTGTCTTTTCAAGTACAGAGGATAAAACTCCGACTACATTATTATCAGTAAGATTTGAGAAGCAATCTACGCCTTTTTTAATAAGATTGTCAACCGCCTGAGTAACTTCTGCCTGAGCTGTAACTCCTGCTGCTTCAATCGTGAATCCGTATTCCCCGGCATATTCCTGATATTCTTTTATAGCTGATACTGAATTTGCTTCGCTTGTTGTATAAACTATACCGATTGTCTTTGCATCAGGCTGCATCTGTCTGATAAGTTCAAGCTGAGCCTTTACCGGGAGCTTATCTGATGTTCCTGTAATATTTCCGCCTGTGAGTCCTGCTGCTTCAGGATCTGTTATTGCTGTGAAAATAACCGGTATGTCCTTATCTTCTGCTGCTGCATAACAAGCCGTTGCTGCCGGAGTAGCTATTGCACACATAAGCGCAACATTGTTTGCTGAGAAATTCTGTGCGATCTGAGATGCGATATTGTCATCAAAACTTGCATTCTGATATGAAACGATGAAGTCTTTTCCTTCCACGAGGCCTGCCTCTTCAAGTCCTAAAAGGAAGCCTTCTCTGCAATTATCAAGCGAAGCGTGCTCGCCGTACTGGCTTATTCCGATTACCGGAACATCTGAATCCGTCTGTTCTGCTGTTGTTGAATTGCCTGCGCAAGCTGAAATCGATAAAGTCATTGCTAATACTAATATCATTGCTAATAATTTTTTCATTTTAATTCTCCTCTTCCATTTTTAAAAATTTTGTTATCTAATTTTGTGATTTGCATACTCTTCATAATACTGTTGCTGACCTTCGCCAACGCTTTGCCAAAATAAACATTACACTCTCCTCCGATTTCTCTTATTTACAATCAAACATCCCATAAAAAAATCCTGTCCCACAAATCATGGGACAGGATATTACCTGCGGTGCCACCCAAGTTGATGATAAAATCATCCTCTCGTTTATCTCATACAATCATATGAGCCACCTTGATAACGGGTGTGTCTCCCGTTGGCTACTGTGCAAATTCAAACGCACCTTCAGCCACCCTCTCAAGTCCATTCATTCTAACATCCGCTACGGCAATCCCACCATCTGCCGCTCTCTGCGAGCTTCATATTAAAACTACTATTCTTGATCAACGGTTTCAAAATATGTCTGTATGTTACCACCGGCAAACACGCCTGTCAATAACAAATTTTAAAAATTTTCAAAAAAGTTTGGTGCCCAAAAACTTTATATCATTCTATTTATCATATTCATCATCAACATTACAGTATAATTTCTTATCCAGTTTCGGTTTACAGGTCTCACTTTGTATTCTTTGCAAACGACTTTTCCGTTATAATCCGCACAAATATACACAAGACCTACAGGTTTTTCGCGAGTTCCGCCTCCCGGGCCTGCAATTCCCGTAACCGAGATACACAGCTGGCTTCCGGTTTTTTTCTTCAATCCGGCAGTCATTTCTCTTGCAGTTTCTTCGCTGACAGCTCCGAATTTTTCAAGAGTTTCGTGACTTACACCAAGCTCTTCTTCCTTCGCACGGTTGCTGTAAGTGACAAGCCCGCGCTCAAATACAGATGAAATCCCGTCAGTTCCGATAAGCGTTCCTGCAAAAAGCCCGCCCGTACAAGATTCTGCGCAGGAAATAGTTATATTTTTCTCTATCAGTTTATGCGCCACAACGTCTTTCAGCTCTTCATTATCTTCGCTGTATATTGCATTTCCGGCAATTTCACGAACCCTTTCACACATCGCTTCGACAGCCGCCTCAGCTTCTTCTTCAGTCTTTCTCTTTGACGTCACGCGGACACCGACTTCATTTTCCTTAGCATAAGTGGCAATCGTCGGGTCAGTCTGCCCCGTTATAACGCCCTGAAGCATATTTTCCAGCTGCCCTTCGCCTATACCGAAAATTTTCAGCATTTTATAGAAGATAACGTCCTCAGTTCTATTCTTCAAATACGGCTCAACCGACTCCTCAAACATCCTCGTCATTTCACGCGGAGGTCCCGGCAGACAGATTATGACTTTCCCGTTTTTTTCAAAAATACACCCGGGCGCAGTTCCGCCGTTGTTAGGCAAAACAATCCCGTCCTTAGCCTCCGGAAGCCAAGCCTGTTTCATATTGTTATAGCTCATATTTCTTCCGGTCGAAATAAAATAGCTTTTTAGTTTAGCCAAAGCAGGCACGTTCAATTTCAATTCGCAGCCCATTACCTCAGCCGCCATTTCCTTAGTCAAATCGTCCTGAGTAGGTCCCAGACCGCCAGTCGTTATAATCATGTCTACTTCTTCAAGCATTCGGTGCATCACCTGCTTAACCCGCTCAGGATTATCCCCCACGGTTTCGTGATACATAACATCAATTCCCATAAAATTCAGCTTTTGCGACAGATAAACCGTATTGGTATTTGTTATCTGACCAAAAAGCAGCTCTGTTCCTACGCTTAAAATCGCAGATTTCATTATAATCATCTCCTCGTATTTGAGATTTCAAGATTTGCTTAAAATCATCCTCTGAAAACCTTATTATTTTTTATAATATAATCCACTCCGGATATAATTGTCAATATAACCGCAATCCACAGCACTATGTATGCCAGCGGGAATCCGTCCCAGCCAAACGGCCAGTTTTCAACTAAAAGTAAGATTACTGCCACCATCTGGGAAATAGTTTTCAGCTTGCCCCACTTCGATGCAGCTATAACGACGCCCTGACTTGCGGCAACCGCTCTGAGGCTGACTATGAGAAGCTCTCTCGCCAAAATCACAAATACCATCCAGGCAGCCACATGACCCAGCTGCACCAGACACAAAAGCGCCGAAGTGACCAAGAGCTTATCCGCGAGAGGATCCATTATCTTGCCAAAATTAGTTATAAGATTGTATTTTCGCGCAATATGCCCGTCCAACGCATCCGTTATGGACGCTACCACAAATATAACTGCCGCAACATAAGAAAATCCGCAAAGCAGGAATATCATAAAAACAGGTATGAGTATCATTCTCAAGGTTGTAAGTTTATTCGGCAAATTCATTATTCAACTACCTCCCCGGTCAAATCGTAATCAAAGGCATCAGTTATTTTCACTTTCACAAACTCTCCCGGCGACAATTTTTTGTCCGAAACAAAAATCACGGAATTGTCAATTTCAGCCGCATCATACTGAGTTCTTCCTATATAGCCGCCCTCTTCGTCAGGCCCTTCCTCCACGAGAACTTCGCAGATATCGCCTACTTTTTTCAGATTTTTCTCCAGTGAAATCCCCTGCTGAAGCTGCATTATCGCCTCTCGGCGTCTTTCTTTTACGTCGCTTCTGACCTGAGGCTTTATCTTTGCAGCCGGAGTACCCTCTTCTTTAGAATACGAAAATACCCCCAGACGGTCAAATTGCATTTCCTCCACAAAATCGTAAAGTTCATCAAATTCAGCAGCTTTTTCTCCCGGGAATCCGACAATTATCGTCGTTCTGATTGCTATATCAGGAATTTCCTTCTGCATTTTCTTAACCACAGCTTCGATATCAGCTTTTAGAGACTTTCTGTTCATAGCTTTCAAAACAGTATCGCTTCCGTGCTGGACAGGCATGTCAATATACTTGCAAACCTTAGGATTATCCCTTATTTCCTCAATAAGCCTGTCAGTTATCTTATCCGGGTAGCAATACATAAGTCTTATCCACTTCAGTCCGTCTATTTTTCCTAAATCGCTCAAAAGTTCCGCCAGACCGTAATCGTCGTAAAGCCCGAATCCATAGTTTGTAGTATCCTGAGCAACGAGCACAAGCTCCTTCGCGCCCTGAGCTACCAGCTCTCTCGCCTCTTTAAGAATATTTTCTTTTTTTCTGCTCCTGTATTCGCCTCTTATGTACGGTATTATGCAATACGTACAGCGATTGTTGCATCCTTCCGCTATTTTCAGATAAGCCGAAGCATTTCTCACTTCTGACGTCAAATTGTCAAATTCCTCAAACGCAGAACATGCTCCGTTACAGAATTTCTGCCTACCTCCATTCAAAGCCTTGTCAATCAGCTCAGGCAGCTTCGCATAATCGTTTACACCTACGATTAAATCCGCCTCAGGCATTTCCACAAACAGTTCCTCGTTATATCTCTGACCAAGACAGCCGGAAATAACAAGCAGCTTGCAGCGCTCTTTTTTCAGCTCCGAAAGCTCAAGTATTGTCCTTATCGACTCTTCTTTTGCATCCTGTATAAAAGCACAGGTATTTACTATTATAATATCCGCTTCTTCCTGATTTGGTGTCATCTCATATCCGCCAGACCCGAGAACTCCCTGAGCCATCATCGAATCCACTTCATTTTTAGGACACCCAAGTGTTTCTATATATATCTTCATACGCCCTCCGATTCATCATCAGGTTCATAGACAGGCTCATGACTGCCCGAATTATGCTCATCATCTTCATGGACAGGCTTCTCATCAATATCAGCCTCCCCGTAACCGGATTTCAAATGCTCATCCAGGTCTGCAAGCCCTTCTTCAGACAGGAAAACCCTCCTGGGTCTGCTTCCGTCAGCAGGTCCGACAATTCCCCGTTCTTCCATAGCATCAATCATTCTTGCAGCACGGTTATATCCTATGCGGAATTTTCGCTGTAACATCGAGGTTGAAGCCTGTTTTTGCATTACAACAAATTCTATTGCATCCTTGAGAAGCTCGTCCACTTCATCTTCATCATAATCCATCTTTGACGTTTCTATAGTATCCATCAAGTCAGAGGAAAATTCCTGTTCGTGCCCCTGCTGAGATACAAAATCAATCACTGACTGCACTTCATCATCAGAAACAAAGGTTCCCTGAACTCTCAAAGGCTTACCCATGCCTAACGGATTAAAGAGCATATCGCCTTTTCCGACCAGCTTTTCCGCTCCGGAGCAGTCCAGTATCGTTCTCGAATCTATTTGAGAAGAAACAGCAAAAGCGATTCTTGACGGAATATTCGCCTTAATAACGCCGGTTATTACGTCTACCGACGGTCTTTGTGTAGCAACTATGAGATGCATTCCGGCAGCTCTGGCTTTTTGCGCCAGCCTGCATATAGCGTCCTCCACTTGCTGGGGAGCAGCCATCATAAGGTCAGCCAACTCGTCTATGATTATGACAATCTGAGGCATAAATTCAAGCTCCGGATTGTTAGCTGCTTTTCGATTATATGACGCAAGTTCTCTTACATTAATTTCCTGGAATTTCCTGTATCTGTCTTCCATTTCTTTTACAGCCCAGTTAAGAGCTACAGCCGCCTTGGTCGGCTCTGTAACAACAGGAATCAAAAGATGAGGTATTCCGTTGTAATTGCTGAGTTCAACCACCTTAGGGTCAACCATGATAAGCTTAACCTCATCCGGTTTTGCCTTGTAAAGCAAACTCATGATTATACTGTTTACGCATACGCTCTTTCCTGAACCGGTCGAACCCGCAATCAAAAGATGCGGCATTTCTTTAAGGTTTGCAACTATAGGATTTCCCGAAACGTCTCTTCCGACCGCAAAAGTTATCTTTGAAGCACTTCTTTGAAACTCCGAGGTTTCAATTACTTCTCTCAAAAAGACTGATTTTTTGTCCTCGTTTTCTATTTCTATTCCTACAGCAGCTTTTCCCGGTATAGGCGCTTCCATTCGTATGCTCTTTGCTTCAAGATTTAAGGCAATATCGTCCTGCAGCCTTACTATGCTGTTTACTTTGACGCCGGTTGCCGGCTGTACCTCAAACCTCGTTACCGCAGGTCCTCGGCTCACCTTTATAACCTTAGCCTGTACGTTAAAACTCTGGAGAGTTTTTTCTAAAAGCGCAGCCCTGCTGCTAAGCTGCAGATTCTCATTGCTTCTCGTTTTCGAAAAATTGCTTTTAAGTAAGTTTATCGGCGGCAGTTTGTAATCACTCTCCCGCTTTGCATCGGTTTCAGAAGAAGCGGTCAAGCCCGCAGAAGCACTTATTTCGGATTTGATTTCATCCAATCCTTTTTCCATCTCAGCCTTGTCCATTTTTCCCCTTTTTTGAGAAGCTGTACCCGCAGCCGCCCCCGAAGCAACAGCTCCGGCCGCTGCCTTAGCCGCAGATTTTGCTCCCGCCGCAGCCGCATCACCAAGCGAAGCTGCGGCGCCAGCCGCACCAACGCCGGCCGTGCCTAAAGCCCCAAGCGCACCTCCGGCGTCAAGACCGGCCGTGCCCAAAGCCCCAATCGCACCTCCGGCCTGCGCACCGGCAGCTCCTGCACCGCCAGCCACGCCCCCGATTCCCGATTCCAAAAACTCAGAGCCGCTCTCAGCCTCACCCTCGCTGCCGTTTGCGAGCTTGGCGAAAGCTATATCCGTATCAAAATCAAAAATCCCGGTTTCCTGATAAATTTGCTCAACCTGAGCC
>CAVIBE010000024.1:0-948 GCA_963640885.1 Oscillospiraceae bacterium
CTATGGACACAGTAAGATATGCGGAATTATTTTATAATGTAATGTAATATTCATTAATTTTTAATAAAATTCCAATAAGACTTGCACAGACGATTTAAAATGATACAATATAGATATATGTGTCGTTTTAAAGGGGAGGGGTTACATGAAAGGCAAACTTGCTTTATTCATGGCGATTTTAATGGTTGTCACAGCCTTTCTTTTCGGATGCGGTAACGGAGATGCTGATATTTCAACGGATGACGGAGGTGCAACTTCTGTTGTCACGGATGATGATTCATCTCAGACTGAGGACGAGTCCGGCGGGGATGACGGACAGAATACCGAAGAGATTTCACAAGGCGAAGCTGATAATAATACGGACAAGGCGGAGACTGACAACAAATCCGGACAAAAAACGCCTCAGAGCAGCGGAAATTCTTCGTCAAATAACAGTAGCGGAAATTCAGGGAATAACGCAAATAATGGGAATAATAGCAGTCAGGAAGAGACGAAGCCTGCTGACTCTATGAATTGGCCGAGCAACGAGTATACGAGCTTAGTGCCCAGACCGTCCAAAGGAACAGTAAAAAAGATTGACACTAAGGACGGAATTTATTGTCTGCTTCTTACGGGAGCGGATATGGTAGACGCTAAGACGTATGCGGCGAGCCTTATCAATTACGGTTATACGAGTGAGGTTACAGAGACAATAGAGGATAATCAATATCTGTTTGGAGGGGGAAATTCAAGCGGAGCTTTTGTTGTGGTAAGTTATCAGAACGGTCAGTTTATAATCGGAATCCAGAAGTAAAAGAGTGAAACATATTTTTTTAGTATGTTCACTCTTTTTTGTATTAATCAAAAATATAATATGTTAAAATTAAGGAAACCTGAGGGAAAGTGCGAAGCCGGACGGATTGAGCCGCTGGTTATTTCCCCAGGGGAAAGAATGGGAAAAGTTTATAA
>CAVIBE010000024.1:958-3275 GCA_963640885.1 Oscillospiraceae bacterium
ACAGCTGTAATTTAGTACAGCCGCACAGAAAGGAGAAGCATATGAGTAACGCAAACGTATTCAGCAACAAAGTAAGAGAGTATCTTAACGTAGGTCACGAGATTCTTTATTTAACGCGCGAAGAGATTCGCAATCTCAATATCCCTAAGGATGTGTTGAAAGCACAGATGGAAAAAGCTTTGTCTATGTACAGCTTAGGAGAAACGCAGATGCCTGCGAAATCCCACGTTTTTCCTGATACTCAATCGGTATATATCGGTATGCCTGCGCTGATACCAGCCATAGAATCGGCGGGAGTAAAATGGGTAGGCGCATATAATCATAATGTGAAAAATTTCGGATTGCCTGCGCTGTCTGCTATGCTTCTTGTAAGTGACTATCTCAGCGGCTGGCCGATAGCTTTTATGGATGGGGTTCATGTTATGGAAACGAGAACTCCGGCAATCGCTATGGTTGCGGCGAAATATCTTGCGAGAAAGGATGCTGAGGTTTTCGGAATGATTGGTCTTGGACGAGAGGGCAGAAATCATTTTGACGTAGTTGAGGCGGGTATTCCTAATCTTAAAAAGGTGCTGGTATGGGATGTATCTGAGGAGGCTATGGACAGGGCGATTGCGGATTATTCTTCCAAGCTTTCGGTGCCTATGGTTAAGGCGGCTTCTCTTGAGGAAATCGTGAGAAACAGTGATGTTTTGGCATCGTCTACGTTTTTCAGCACAGACCCGCATCCGACAATCAAGGATGAATGGGTGCCTAAGGGTCAGACTATAATTGTTACGGATTTACATTCTCAGTTCCATCCGGATACTATAAACAGGGCTGATATGTATGTTGTGGACAGTCTTGAGCAACAGAAGCATCTTGTGGAGGAAGGTTATTTTTATGGCGAGATTCCTGTGCCTGACTGTGAGCTGGGTCACATTATAGCTGGCAAACATCCGGGCAGAACTTCGGATGATCAGCTTATTGTTGCAAATCCGAGCGGTATGGCGGTAGATGATTTTGCTGTTACTCCGTTGATTATAGAGATGGCTTTGGAAAGAGGTGTCGGAATTAAGCTGCCGTTGTAGTTATGAAAAAGAAACCATTGAAGGAAACTGTTGCGCAACTGCTTGAAGAAAATCGGGAGCGGTATTTGTCCGGGAATGCTATGGCGGAAATTCTGGGCGTAAGCCGGACTGCTGTCTGGAAAGCGGTAAAGAGCCTTGAGAGTGAGGGCTATATAATAGAAGGAGTTACCAATAAGGGTTATCGACTGAGGGCTGCGACTGATGTTATTTCTGAAGCCGGGATAAGGAAGTATCTTGGCGATGGCGGGAGCAGATGGAGGTTTTCGATATATGATGAGGTTGGCTCTACGAATGATGTTATAAGGGAAATGGCGATGGCGGGAGCGCAAGAGGGCGAGGTTGCGGTTGCTCTTCGTCAGACGGCCGGAAAGGGCAGGCTGGGGAGAAGTTTTTTCTCTCCTAAGGATTCGGGGCTTTATTTCAGTATGCTTTTGAAACCGACGGTCTTGTTTGACGAGGCTGTTTTGATAACGACTGCTGCTGCTGTGGCTGTATGCAAGGCGGTGGAGCTGGTATCGGGATTTGATGCGCAGATAAAGTGGGTCAATGATGTTCTCGTTAACGGGAAAAAGGTCTGTGGTATAGGAACTGAGGCGGCGTTTAATGCTGAGGTCGGGGCTTTGGATTATGTGGTTGTCGGAATTGGTGTGAATCTTTATAATCCTGAGGGCGGTTTTCCTGCGGATATAGCGAATAAGGCGGGTTATATTTTTGAGGAGCGTCAGGATGATGTGAGGAATCGTCTTATTGCAGAAATTCTCAAAGGGTTTGATGTTTTTTATCGGAATCTGGGCGAGCGCTCGTTTATAGCTGAGTACAGGGAGCGTTGTAAGCTTTTGGGACGTGATATTTTTGTCTGTAAGGCGAATGGAAGGTTTGCTGCTCGTGCTCTGGATTTGGATGATCGCTGTCGCCTCCTGGTAAGGTTTGCAGATGGAAGCGAGGAATTGCTTAATTCGGGCGAGATAAGCATAAGGTTTGAAGGGTATGATGTGTAGGGGAAATTGATTTGAAAATTTGAAAATGGTAAAATTAATGTGGATTGGGGGTGAGGGTTTGCCTGAATTGTCGGATAAGACGGGCATTAAGCCTGTTGTGATAGAAGAAATAAAGGAAATAGCAAAAAAATACGGTATCGACAAGGTGATTCTGTTCGGCTCGCGTGCCAGAGGCGATCATTATAAAAAAAGCGATATTGATTTGGCGGTTTCTGGAGGAGACAAAACGAAATTTGAGCTAGCGGCAGA
>CAVIBE010000024.1:3285-4556 GCA_963640885.1 Oscillospiraceae bacterium
TGAAACCACTTCGACGTTACTTAGATACGATTTTGTGGATTTGGATAGGGAAATTCAGCCAAAACTCAGAGCTTCTATTGAAAAAGAGGGGATAGTAATTTATGAAAAAATTTGACACTTATAAGACGCATTTGAATGTGCTTCGCAAAGCAGAGAAACAGGATTTTGAAAATGAGTTTATTATAAGCGGGATTATAGATAAATTTTTTATTCAGTTTGAACTGGGGTGGAAAGTTTTGAAGGATTTGATGCGCTATGAGGGGGAAAGTGTTGCAAATACAGGTTCTCCGAGAGAAATTATCAAGGCGGCATATTTGATTTATGATTTTATCGATGAAGATGTGTGGCTGTCTATGCTTAGGTCAAGAAATGACATGACTCACATATATGATGGAAATGCGGCAAAAGAAATGGTATACAAAATTTTAAATGAGTATATCCCGGCGTTTGTCGGGCTGCAAAACGGAATAGAGGCGCATTACGGCGATATGTTTTAAACGTGCATTTTTCAATTTTTCTCGTAACAAATGGTTCGCGACCTGTGGGGCCTGAGCAACATAGGCCTCACGGTCGTGATGAAAACGATCGCTACGACCTATATTGCCTTTGACCCTCATATAATTCGCGTATGAAATGCCATAAAACGTTAATTTTTCAACGATTTCGCGTCATGCGCCGTAGAAAACGGTTCGCAACCGTTCCGTTACAGAACGCCTGTGCCGTTCTGTAAAATATGGCATATGATAGTTAACTCAAGAAAAATAAAAAAAATATGATTTTTATTGAGTTGATTATCGATAAGGAGCGCGGTTTTCGGAACATTTGAACCGTTTTTTGCATTTTTGTACATATAAAAATTCCTTGTTTTGTATATTTTCATAAACGAAAAAATGAATTAAGATGAACGTTGGTTCACCAGGAAAATTAGAGACAGAGGTGGTTGCAATGTACAAATTAGACGAGAGATTGGCGAAATTAAGACCGGCGGTTTCAAAACCGAACGAATGTAAAATAAGACTTGATGCGAATGAATCATATAAAAATCTTCCGGATTATATGATAGAAGATATAAAAAATATGATAGGCGAGATGGAATTTAACCGCTATCCCGACCCGTTTGCAACAAAATTATGCGAAGGATTTGCCAATTATTACGGAGTAAAACCTGAATGCGTTACCGCAGGAAACGGCTCAGATGAGCTGATAAGCATAATAAATGCCAATTTCATAGATAAAGGCGAAAAAATGATAGTAGTTTCGCCGGACTTTGC
>CAVIBE010000025.1:0-1386 GCA_963640885.1 Oscillospiraceae bacterium
GCTGATGATACTTGG
The DNA here is from genome assembly GCA_963640885.1 of Oscillospiraceae bacterium. Lineage (GTDB taxonomy): Bacteria > Bacillota > Clostridia > Peptostreptococcales > Anaerovoracaceae > UBA1739. Next base: position 16 of record CAVIBE010000025.1, read on the forward strand.
TGGGTGACTGCCCGGGAAAGTAAGAAGCTGCCGGTTTGATAAAAAAGGACTGTATTTAAGTATGCAGTTCTTTTTTTATGCCCATGTGTGTAGATTAGGGAATAATCTTGAGTAATTAAGGATTTGATGATATAATAAATGACGTATATTTATCAGACAGGAATAGGGGGTGGGATTATGGCGCACCGAAGGAAAACTGATGAAAAAAGCAGAAAAGAAGTGAAAACTACCAAAAAGAGAAAAAATAGAGAGGCAGAAAAGAAGATACAGCATATTATCACTGTTGTTTTCGTGATTTTGCTTATTTTCATAATCATAAAAGGCACAATATCATTTATAGATCTCAAGGCTCAGCAAAGGCAGACAGAAAAGACTTATGGCGAGCTGCAGGACAAAAAGGCCGAGCTCCAGGAAACTCTTCAGTATATAAATACTCCTGAGTATATAGAGAATACTGCCAGAGAGATGCTGAAAATGGTTATGCCGGGAGAAATTTTGTATATTTTAAAGGATTCCGACGACTCAGACGGGGATTCTGACTAAAGAGTATATGAGGAATAAGTAATGATAAAAGAAGTGATTGTTGTTGAAGGTCGGGACGATGAAGCGGCAGTAAAACAAGCCGTGGATGCGGAAATAATTACGACCCATGGTTATGGAATCTCGCAGAAAACGTATAGGCGGATTGAGGAAGCTTATGAGCGTTGCGGGATAATTATTTTTACGGATCCTGATTTTGCAGGCGAAAATATAAGAAAAAAATTGTCGGGAAAATTCCCGAATGCCAAGCATGCATTTATTTCCAGGCAGGCCGGAACTAAGGACGGAGATATAGGCGTTGAAAACGCTTCACCGGAGAGCATAAGGGCAGCTCTTGAAAAGACGAGGACTGAAGTTTGCCGCCCGGCTGCACTTTTTTCGATGGCGGATATGGTAGATGCTGGGTTATGCGCAGGCACGGATGCGGCCAATAAAAGAAACCTTATTGGCGAGGCTTTGGGAATCGGATATGGCAACACAAAGACATTTTTACGAAGGCTGAACAATTATGGAATCACCCGTGAGGAGTTTTTTGAGGCATATAATTTGTGTTCGGCTGAGTGATTACGTCCGGTTGGAGAAAAAATATGAAAAATATATATTCAGAAAAACGAATAAGGGCGATAATGGCGCAGAACAAGGCTCATTTTTCAAAGCAATTAGGTCAAAATTTTTTGACAGATTACAGCGTAATAGAAGCTATTGTTGAGGGAGCCGAAATAAATGAGAATGACCATGTCATAGAGATTGGGCCGGGCATAGGGGTTTTAACTGTTGCCTGTGCCGACAGTGCGGGGTTAGTGACAGCTGTTGAAATTGACCGTAAGTTAA
>CAVIBE010000025.1:1396-4348 GCA_963640885.1 Oscillospiraceae bacterium
GCTGAGAGCATTACCATAATGATGCAAAAAGAAGTTGCGGACAGGCTTACCTCTGCCTCGGGGAAAAAGACTTACGGTGCAATAACGGTTGCAGTGCAATATTATTGCACTATCGATACCATTGTTCAGGTGCCGGCGGAGGCTTTTGTGCCAAAACCTAAGGTGGATTCCACAGTATTGAGGCTTAACATAAGGAAAGAAAAGCCGGTTAAATTAAAAGATGAGAAGCTGTTTTTCGCTGTCATAAAGGCAGGATTCAGCCAGAGACGAAAAACCTTGCTGAATTGTCTCACCGGTTTTAAGGACATGACGAAAAGTGAGATGTCGGAGTTTTTAGGAAATATCGGAATAGATCCGGTTCGCAGAGCTGAGACGCTGAGCATCGAGGAATTTGCGCTTATTGCCAATTCGATTGCTGAATAAAGGAGAAAATGTTGGAATAGAATGTGGATTGATATTGTAATAGCTGCACTGGTGCTGATATTTGTCATTGGCGGTTACAAAAAAGGTTTTGCAAAAAATATTTTGTTTTTGGTCAGCTGGATAGCTACTTTGGCGGGAGTATATATCGCATGGAAACCGGTAAAAACTTCTCTTGAGAGCTGCAACGGATTTATAAATTTTATAGAAAAGCACCAAACTGCTTTGGAGACGGATTTAGTTATAAGCATAGCGGCATTTTTGTTGCTGGTTATCGTTATAAAAACTGCGCTTAATATAATTTTTCATTTTATAGGCTCAGTCGGGAAAGCCGTAGGGCTTGGCACTGTGAACCATTTGCTTGGAGCAGCTGTAGGACTGGCAAAAAGCATACTGGTTTTGTGGATTGTGGCTGCGGCTGCGCTTCCTTATGCTTATTCCGGAGCTTATCCGGAGCTTGCAAAGGCGTGTATGTCGTCGCATCTTTTGCCACTAATCAACGAATATAATCCGCTTATGTATATATATTAAAGAGGGAATTAAACACATGGAATTAAATGTAGGCGATGTAATCGAATTGAAAAAACCACATCCTTGCGGAAACAAGACGTTTGAAATAGTCAGGGCAGGTATGGATTTTAGAATAAAATGTATGAAATGCGAAACTCAGGTTTGGATACCTCGAGTAAAACTGGAAAAAAGGATTAAAAAGGTAGTAAAATGAAAAATATATTGGTAACTAACGATGATGGTATAGACGCAAAAGGAATACGAACGCTGGTTCAAGCCTTGTCTGAGATTGCAAATGTTTATGTAGTAGCTCCGGATACTCAGAGAAGCGCTTGCGGACATGGAATAACAATGCACATCCCTTTTGTGGTAAGGGAAGTAGAATTTCCCGGAGCGGTCAAAGCGTGGACAACCTCAGGAACGCCGGCTGATTGTATAAAATTGGGCGTTAAGGAACTTGTCGATAAAGTGGATTTGGTCGTTTCGGGAACGAATATGGGCGCTAATGTAGGCAATGATTGCTTTTATTCCGGAACGGTTTCAGGCGCAGCGGAAGGAATCTTTTGCGATTGCCCGGCGGTTGCGATGTCCATATGCAGCCACCATCCTAAAAACTACGAGCCGTCAATGAAAATGGCACAAAAAGTGGTTCAAACGGTTTTTGAAAAAGGGCTTGAACCCGGGGTTATGCTAAATGTAAATGTGCCTGATATTCCGGCCGAGGAAATTAAGGGCGTAAGAGTTACAAAGATTGGCAAAGTGCTTTACAAAGAGGGCTTTAAATACGGGGTTTCAAATTCGGGAAATAAATTTTATTGGTACAACGGTGAGCCTATAAAGTTAGCGCAGGATGAAGATTCCGACATTCAGGCGATAAGGGATAAATACATATCAATTTCTCCGCTTAGATTTGATATTACCGATTATGCGAGCATAGATACTGTTAAAAAAATGAATATTGATTTTGAAATGTAAATAAAAATACACTTGGAAAAAGGAGAAGAATAATGAAGGGATTAAGACTTAAAAGAGAAGATTGTATGTTGGTTGCTATTGATTATCAGACTAAGCTGATTCCGGCAATGTTTGAAAAGGAAAAGCTCGTGGATAAGTCTGCGAGACTGATCAAAGGTTTTGAAATCCTGAATCTGCCTGTAATTGCTACTCAGCAGTATTCAAAAGGTCTGGGCGAGACTATCGACGAGATTCGTGCGGCAAACGAGAACATGATATATATTGAAAAAAATACTTTCAGCGCCTGGGATAACGAAGAATTTGTTCAGAAAGTCAAGGAACTTAACCGCTCAGTTGCAATTGTTATCGGAATTGAGTCTCACGTTTGCGAGCAGCAGACTGTTCTCGACATGATAGACGCAGGATATACTGTATATGTTGCAGCGGATTGTGTGGCATCAAGAGATTCTTTTGACCGCGACATATCTATTGAAAGAATGAAAGCCGCAGGTGCTGTTATAACGACTTATGAATCAATTTTGTTTGATCTTTTAGGATGGTCTAAAGCGCCGGAATTTAAACAGATTTCGGCATTAGTAAAATAAATTTCATGGCTCAATTTTTATGAAGCTTTATTATGGCAGGTATAAGAAAATCTGTTTGAAGATATTATAAAAAAGATATAACAATTCTTGCATAAGTGTTGAAATTTGGGTAAAATAGCAGTACAATAGTAGGAAATAAAGGTTAAAAATTTAACAAACTGGAATGGAAGGAGATGGGTTAAAAATGCAAGATGTAGTAATCGTAAGTGCAGTAAGAACACCTGTAGGGAACTTTGGAGGTTCTTTGAAAGATATATCAGCTGCACAGTTAGGAGAAGTAGCAGTTAGAGAAGCCTTAAAGAGAATAGACCTGAAACCGGAATTGGTGGATGAGCTTATTTTCGGCTGTGTTCTTCAGGGAGGTTTAGGACAGAACGTCGCTCGTCAGGTAGGCATTCAGGCAGGTTTACCTATTGAACTTCCGGCAATGACAATAAATAAGGTCTGTGGATCAGGATTGAGA
>CAVIBE010000026.1:0-6510 GCA_963640885.1 Oscillospiraceae bacterium
GCTTTAAACGAGCAATAAAGAGGAACGGCACGCAGGCACGTTCCCTACGGATTATGGGTTATTGTTCACGGAACGGTTATCAACCGTTCCGGTGGAACAGTCACGGACAGTTCCCTACGAAAAACGTTGAAAAATGCAGGTTTATATCGAACCGCCAAACGGCAACCCTATCTTTATTACACCAAATTTTACATTTATTAGCAAGCGGCAATTGCAAAAAGAAAGAAATAAGAAATAAACGTTCATGCAAAAACCCGCATCACAATCATCAAAATTGGTCGCAATTTATCACGATTTACCACATTATTTATATTTATATGGCTTGTGCTCTCTTTTTTCCAAAAAAGCAGACATCGCTTCATATTTATCTTCCGTATCATAGCAATAAGCAAACTTTTTGTTTTCAAACTCAAAAGCTTCATCAAAATCCATTTCCCATTCGCGGTCTATACATTCTTTCATGGAGCTCATTGCTATAGGCGCTTTATCAGCTATTTCAGCGGCAATTTCCATAGCCTTTTTCATCAGCTCAGCTTCAGGAACCACATACTGAACCAGCCCTATCCGATACGCTTCGTCAGCCTTAATCATTTTTCCTGTATAAAGCAGCTCTTTTGCTTTTGCTTTGCCTACCGCATCAGCCAAGGTCTTCGTGCTGCCCCAGCCCGGAATAGTACCAAGCTTTATGGTCGGCATTCCTATTCTGAGGTTGTCCGCAGCCACGGTCAAATCACTTACCAGAACTACTTCCATTCCGCCGCCCAGACAGAATCCATATACAGCACAGATTACCGGAACTCTGCAATTCTGTATCGAACGAATACAGCTTTTACCAAGCTTGCCAAACTCAGCCGCCGCATCGCCGACTGTACGAATCTCTTCATTTATATCGCCGCCTACCGAAAAAGCTCTCTCGCCGTTAGCATTGATTACAACACAGTAAACATCCTTGTCTTCTTCCACATTCTGAAATACGCCGACAATTTCTTTTATAAAATCTGAATTAAACGCATTCATTGCTTCAGGTCTGTTTAAAGTAACAGTGGCTATGTGATTTTCTTTATTATATATAACGTATTTTAAACCGTCCATTCAGCTACCTCCCGCCAATTATTTTTATATGTCAAAAGTTTCATATAAACACTGAGACAGCGGAATTTCCGCCATCCCGGTTTATGCAATTAATTTTCCGATGCACGCGCCTTGTCAAGCTCAATCCTCCAAAGCTTCGTAATTTCCTCGCCCGGAGCCATAGCCTCTGCCTTTGATAAAGTTTCTTCCGCTTCGCCAAGCTTACCGCAATTTATATATACAGCAGCCAGATTGCACAGCAGCTCAGGGTCATTATCCTCTATCAAAGCGGCTTTTTTGAAATATTTTTCTGCATTCTGATAATCGCCCAAAGACGCATAGCAAAGCCCCATCTCGTTATAAGAATCACTCTGAGACGGTTTAAGTTTTGCAACTTCCTCAAAGAAGAAAATCGCCTTCTCAAATTCTCCAAGCTTTCGGTATGCAAGACCAATGAAGAACAAAAGATTCCACCATTCTCTATATTTTTCATATAACGGCAGCAATATTTCAAGACCCGCTTCCGCTCTTTCATTCATCACTTCAAGATATCCTTTTTCGTAGATTATGAGGTCTGCCACCTGCTCCATTCTTTCTCTGACGTCGTCAGCCATGACCGAATCCTTCGTGATTTCAAGGAATTTCGTCCAGACTTTTTGCGCATCCTGATAACGTTTTTTGTTCATATAAAAGAATCCGAGAAAATAATAGCTCTGATCATATTCCGGAAATTCCTTAACCAGAGTTTCAAAAGCTTTTACAGACTCTTCTCTGAATACTGTTTTTTTAGCCGGATCTTCTTCATTTTCGTCCATATAAATATCACGGCATACTCTCGCATAATTATAAATTGCGTCAGGAGTTTCCGGGAGTCTCGGGTCTCTCATTTTAGGCGTTCCGAGAGGCACATCTTTTCTGCTCCATCTGTCATAAATGTCAGTAGCTCTGAATACGATTGCCGCGTCGAGGAATTTCCCGCGCTGCGCCAAATCTATACCGCTTGCCAGAGTTGCAACGTAAAAACCTTTTATGTTATGTTTCAAAAACAGTTTGTATTGCTCTGCATAAGGGAAATTTTTGCTTGCTCCGATAACATAAACCATAGCCTGAGCTGCAGCGGCAGGTGAAAATCCCATCTTTCCTTTTTCGCTCTTATGAGCTTCGTTTTCGAGCACATCAAGCGATACCGGAATTGGAATTCCCTTCAAAAATCGCAAAGTTTCGTGTCTGTCTATAAACTCATCGCTGAGATTTATAAATACAATCTTATCCATAGCTTCTTTAAAATATTTCTCGACGTTATTTGACAATATCATTACCTCCGGATTTATAACTTATTTTTTTGCATAATGCCTGTCCACTGGCATTTTTAATTTCAGGATAAAACAGCAGCAGCCGCTTTTCATCGCATTTGTGAAGCTGCGCCTTTTTCTGCGCAAATTCATCAACGTTATAGCTGAATGTCATATAATTTACCTTTTTTATAACATTCTTAGCCGCCAAATCTGCGTCCATTTCTGAAAGCGTTTCACGTAAATAACAGTGTACATCATTTCCATATTCTTTATCAGAAAACTGCGACGGAGCCGCTACCGCTATTTTATCATAAAGCAGAAGCTGCTTCAAACCTTCCTTGTCGCCATATGGCTGAATACTGAGATATTTCCACAAAATCTCATACTGTTCATTCTTGCTATGTTGTGAATTTTGAAAGCCGTTACTGAAATAAAATTCAGCCAGATCCATATAAAAATCAAAAGGTTCTTCATCCGAGTGCTCAAGCACATATCGTATAGTATTTCTGAACCCGGGTTTGTTAAAATAAAGCTCAAGCACACATTCTACCATTTTAAGTTTGAGTATTTCGCAGCCGCTTATATATTTATTTGAAATTATTTCATATGGTTCTCTTTCTCTGTATACATATCCATGAATTTCAGCTTCATTTCTTATTTTCGTTCCCTTCAAAAGCTTTAAAAAACCTAGCTGCAAGTCGTGCGGCTCAAGCTTATACACCTGGTTGAACGAATCTTTAAACATTTCAAAAGTTTCGTATGGAAGACCTGCTATCAAATCAAGATGAACGTGGACGTTCTCGCCTTTTTCGATTCTCAGCACATTTTCTTTAAGTTTTTCAAAATCAACTCTACGATTGCAAGCTTCAATTACCTGTTTTTGCGCTGACTGCACCCCTATTTCTATCTGAAACAAGCCGCTCCTCGATTTTTCAAACGCCTGCATCATCTCCTCAGATATTCTGTCGCCGCATAGTTCAAAATGAAAATTAGTTATCCCGTTATCATTTTTTATAATATAATCCATCATTTGTGCCGAGCGTTCTTCATCAATATTAAACGTTCTGTCAACAAATTTAACCTGCTTTACTCTCTTTTCAAGGAAAAACTTCAGCTCACGTTTAACCCGTTCGAGCGAAAGCAGCCTGACGCCCCGGCTCACAGACGAGAGGCAAAAACTGCATCTGTATGGACAACCTCTTGACGATTCGTAATATATTATTTTATCAACATCAATTTCTGTATTATCATAAGGAAAGTGTATTTCATTCTCGGCTGCCGGTCTGGCGTGTATTATGCAGGGTTTGAGCTCGAGGCTTCCCTCTGAAACAGATTTAACAAGTTCAGGAAAAACAGTATCTCCCTCACCTTCAATCACTATGTCTGCTTCAGGGCATCTGTCAAGAAACTCCTCAGGATCAAAGCTGACCTCCGGTCCTCCTACTACAATCAATACATCAGGGTCTGCTTTTTTTATATCCTTTATAAGACCGATAACTCTGCTGATATTCCAGATATATCCTGCAAAACAAATGACATCGTAATCGCCTCTCATAATCTCCATAAAAATCGACATATCATCATTATTTATGGTAAATTCTCTGATTTCTATCAGATTACGATAAATACCTGCACTTTCGTACAGGTATTTTAGCGCAAGATTAGAATGAATATATTTTGAATTAAGCGTTGTAAGTAAAATTTTCACTTTATCCTCCATGGTTTGCGTAAACCTTCTGTCAGAATCTCCGTCAAAACCGTTATTTATTCAAACTTCGCAGCTTTAGAGCATTTATAGCCTTTATAGCATACGGAAACGCTCATCCTTTATTCTCTCTGTATATTTCAAAGCTCCTGCAATGGTTTTCAGCAGCTTCTCTTTATCATACGGGAGATCGCCTCTGAGCGAAATATAATTTGAAGCGTGGTTGCTTCTGAATACGCATTTTTTCTTGAGCTCAATATTTTTTATAAGCTCTGCGGTTTCTATCAGCACCTCTTCAGGTGAGAGCAGCTCGAATTTCCCGTTTCTTATATCTTTATATAACGGCGCTTCACGCTCTACCATGAGAGTAAGCAAGCCGACATAAGACGGCTCCATCCTGCTTATCAGCTTTCCGGATTCTACAGCATGTTCCTTCCAGTTATCCTTTCCTCCAAGACCTGAAATAAAGGTAACCGACGACTGTATTCCCGCTTCATTAAGCTTTTGACAGGCTTCCACCATTTCATCCGGCGTCACGCCTTTTTTAACAGCTTTTAAAATCTCCTCACTTCCTGATTCCACGCCCATATAAGCTATGCCCAGCCCGTTTTCTCTGAGCTGCTTCAATTCCTGAGGTGTTTTACGAATTATGTCGTGTGGAGCGGCATATATTCCCACTCTTTGGCACTCAGGAAGAGTTGTATGGATTTTATCGAGAATCCTCATCAGGTGCTCGTTGGAAAGAACGAGAGCATCGCCGTCTGCCAAAAATACTTTTTCGATATATCTGTATCTTCTTCGCGCAATGTCAAAATCCTCCAACACCTCATCTATATTTCTTATTCTGAATTTTTTGTCTTTATACATACTGCAAAAAGTGCAGTCGTTATGCGCACATCCGATTGTCGCCTGTACAATCAGACTGTAAGCCTCACTCGGAGGTCTGAAAACATTTCCTTCATATCTCATTTGGTAAATCCTTTCCGTTTTTAAATCAAAACCACAGGCTCAGACATTTTTCCCAAGCCGACAGGCTACATTTTTTCCGGAGCTTCCATTCCAAGCAATCTGAGTCCGTTAAGCAGCGTCTGTCTTGCTGCATCGACAAGCATCAGTTTCGCCTTCTGTTCTTCTTTATTTTCAACCAGTATATGCTCATCATGATAAAATTTATTAAATTGCTGAGCAATATCTACTATATGTCTTGTCACTACTGACGGTTCATATTTATCCGCAGCATCCTGAACAATCTGAGGGAATCTCAGAATAAGTTTTGTAAGCTCATAAGCGCTCTCTGCGCTGATATAGCTGAAATCTACGTCTTTTGTAAGCTCAACTTCGGCATTTCTCAGCACGCTGCATGCTCTCGCATGAGTATATTGCACATAAGGACCGGTTTCTCCCTCAAAATTAAGAACCTTATCCCAGGAGAAAACATAATCTTTTATTCTGTTATTTGACAGCTCGTTAAATACGACCGCTCCTATTCCCACCTGCTTTGCAACTTTTTCGAGATCATCTTTGGCAACATTCTTTTCCTTAATAATCTCAGCAGTCTTTTCAACGGCACGGTTCAGCACATCTTCAAGGAAGACAACCTTGCCCTTTCTTGTTGACATCGTTCCGTCATCAAGGCTTACCAGACCGAAGTTTATGTGTACGCACTGATCTGCCCAGTCAAATCCCATCAACTCTATTATCTTAAACCATTGCTGAAAGTGCAGATTCTGCTGAGCGGCAACGACATATATATTTTTATCAAAATTATAATGCTCTTTTCTGTAAACTGCTGCAGCGATATCTCTTGTTATATACAAAGTCGAACCGTCTTTTTTTCTTATGAGCGCCGGGCTCATACCGTATTCTGACAAATCAACGATTTCCGCTCCGTCGGATTTTTTCAGCAGTCCTTTTTCCGCCATCATATCAGTTATGCGATCCATTTTATCAGAATAAAAACTTTCGCCGGCATAAGAATCAAAAGTTATTCCGAGCATATCATAAACCCGGCTAAATTCCTTGAGACTTTCTTCTCTGAACCACTTCCAGAGCGCAACCTCTTCCTCTTCTCCGTTTTCAAGCTTCTTAAATACGTGTCTTGCTTCATCTTCAAGCTCAGGGTGAGACTCCGCTTCCTCATGGAATTTTACATACAGACCTAAAAGCGTTTTTATAGGCTCTTTTTCAACATCCTCTTTTTTACCCCATTTTCTGTATGCAACGATCATTTTGCCAAACTGGGTGCCGTAATCGCCGAGATGGTTGATTCTAACCGTATCGTATCCCAGAAAATCATAGATTTTATAAATCGAATTTCCTATAACTGTGCTTCTTATATGTCCGATATGGAACGGTTTTGCAATATTAGGAGAAGAATATTCGACGATAACTTTTTTACCTGATCCGACATCGCTTCCGCCATATCCGTCAGCCTTGTCA
>CAVIBE010000027.1:0-6624 GCA_963640885.1 Oscillospiraceae bacterium
GTTATCACGTGCTTCCGGGCTTACAACCCTGTCGGGCAGCAGCAATATGCCGCCGTTTAATTCCTGAAATATTCTTTCTGGCAAATCATTTACAAGTTCTTCGAGTATTACCTGAGCCTCATCAATCGTCATATTATTTTTTCCCCTTTTTCTCTTTTGTATATTTTTCCCTTATTTTAGCATGTCTTAGATTCATTGCACCTACGCCGACGCCTATAACGGCGAAGATTAAAATTGTTATTATCCATTTGTTATCAATAAGGGTTCCGATAAATCCGGCAATTCCTACCGCAATTCCGTATAAAATCCACATTATGCCGTGTTCTTTGTTATATGCTGAAACATCGGTGAGTTCTTTGGCTGAAGGTGGAGCTGCGTTGCCGAAAAATCCCACTGGTTCTTTGCTTCTGGATTGAGATATTCCGATGATTATAAGTGCAACTGCGATTATGCCATATATTAAAAAATTAAATCCGTTTTCCATAACTTAAATTGTATCTGCTTTTTTGCCATACGCATCTCGCAGATAGCCTTCCTCTCAAATCAGTATTAATAAATATGATAACATCCTAACACAAAAATCAAAATGAGGCAAATCCTAAAAAGGCAAATTCTCGGAACGGTTACGAACCGTTCCCTACGCGAAATCGTTGAAAAATGCGCATTTTGACGGGATTACACAAAAACATCTCTTCACTGGTCGCTTAACACAATTTATTCTCGTAATCTTGCAATTCATGAAAAATATTATCCACGTAAACCATATCGTTTTCGATACGATAAAGCATAAAATATCGATGAGATAAAAAATTGATTCTTCGGTATCCTAATTCTCTTAATTTAGGATTATCACAAAGTTTCAGACTTCCGGCAACGGTTGACAAGCTTTTCTTTGTTGCTTCAAAATCATTTAATAAATTTTTTGCAGCCTGCCCACTTTTCTTTTCAAACAAAAGATATTCGATGAATCTATCAAGATCTTCCTCCGCATCCCTCATCAAAACAATCTTATAATCCATACTTTGACCTCATATCCGAAATCACCTCATCCGCATCCCTAAACATTCCCTCTTCTCTGGACTTTTCCAATTTTGCAAGAAGCTCTTTTTCGCTCATCGGTGCATATGGATTCGGTTCTGGCGCTCTTTTTATTTCAAAAGGGAAGCCGTTTGTCACAACAGCCTGTGTCAAAAATATTCTGATTGCTGTTGTTGTATCTGTCCCTAAATCCTTAAATAAGGCATCCGATTTACGTTTTAATTCATCTTCTACTCTGACCTGAATTGTACTAGCCATGTTCAGCGCCTCACTTTCATTTTTTCTTTATTGTAATGCCAAAGCATTTCTATTTCAATACATTTGTATTATTTTATCGTGAATTATGTAATATTTCAGACGGAAGAGGCATAGGTCTTGCAGTCGTTGTCCGTACGTTTAGGAGAAACGGCACATAGGGTACGTTCAAGACGGAACACCTTGCAAAATATTTGTTCTTGCAAATAGCATGAAAAAATCGTATAATCCAAATATAAAAGGCAAGACCTCGAACGGTTATGCCAACAATTGAATTATTTTTTAAAAATAACGCTCTAATTGAAGGCTGCGGGCGTTATTTTTTTATGACCATGATTATACATAATAAAGTAATCAAATATGTTACGATGTATTCACAATCCATAGCAACCACCTCCTTTCATAGGAGATGATGGCATAACCGCCCTACAAACACGGGTCGGGAAACCGTACCCTACACGAAATCATTGAAAAATGCGCATTTGTGAGCGGAACGGTTACGAACCGTTCCCTACGTGAAATCGTTGAAAAATGCTCGTTTTGACGAGATTATAGAAAAACGGTGCGTAGGCACTATGGACCCCGATAAACGTTGTCCGTACGTTTTCGAAGCTCATATTGCGCAGCACCGAACCTATTTTCAATTAAATTTCGCTGCCGGCCTTAAAACCGTATGCAGATTTCGCCTGACTTGCCGCACGATTGATAGCCCTCGCCATTACCTCAGTCGCCAAAGCACCAAGCGAATCAGGACCAGCCTCAACCTCACCGGTCGCCATAACAAAAATCGTATCACCATCAGCCGAAGTATGAACAGGACTTATCGTCTTCGCATAACCATTATGCGCAATCTTCGCCAGCTTATTACACTGATCCTTATTAAGCTTAGCATTCGTTATAATACAGCCCAACGTCGTATTTCCCGAAAAAACATTCACATGATGCTCAATTTCCTCATACATCGCGCCAACCGTAGAAGCAAAACCATCCTTTGAATTATTCAGCATACCCGCAAGCGTTTCATGCGTATCATAATCTATAATATCCCCTAAAGCATTAACCGCCACAATCGCAGCACATTGAACATTGCCAAGCTGAACAGCATAAATACCAAGACCACTCTTCGTCGCAAAATCCATTCCCCTGAATTTACCGACAGTCGCACCGGTACCCGCGCCTACATTACCCTCTTGAGGCATACCGCCATTCTCCGAATTTTTACAAGCCTGATAACCCATAGCCTTATCAGGACGAGACTTAGGATCACCAACAACCAAATCAAACAGAGAAGCACCACATACAATAGGAACAACACCTACACCAACATCAAAACCAATGCCCTTCTCTTCCAGATATTGCATAGCGCCATCACCGGCCTCCAAACCATATGCGCTGCCACCCGAAATCATAACACAATGAATTTGCTGAACCATATTAATCGGCTTAAGCAGCTCCGTTTCCCTGGACGCAGGACCGCCACCCCTTACATCAACACCAGCGAAAGCCCCCTTTTCACATATAATGGCAGTACATCCGGTTGCACCCTCCAAATCCTGAGCATGACCGATTTTTATCCCCTTTATATCATTAATATTAATCTGTTTCATAAAAATCTCCCTTCCGCCGCCTTGCGCCGGCATTCGTAAAATACAACCTCTTACCCACAAGAAAAAAGATAAGAGGTTTTAATATATTAAATACAGTTAATTAAATAATCGTCTGAATAGCAATAATTATTGCAATTATTACACCTACAATTGATTCACCGCCGAGAAGACCGGCCGCAATAATCGAACCCGTGCCCGATTTTTCAAATTTTGGAGCAGCCTTGTCCAGTATAAATCTCAACGCACCGCCGATAAATGCCGTCGCCGAGAGATAAAACGGAAGATAAACACCAAGACCGAGAGTCATTACCGGGAATTTCAAGAGGTATAATACAACCGCAACAACCATTCCTATAACAAAAGCCGGTACATGGCTGATTCCGCCAACCATTGCCGCAACAGCAGACGCCTGAGCAGCCGGGAAAAGCTCCGGATCACCGAACGCAGACGCACCATAAGCACCGAGAATTACCATAAGAATTATTACCGATACAATACCGCCTATGATAGAGCCGATCGCTTCACCACACCACTGAGCTTTCGGGCTTGATTTGAGAATATAACCCGCTTTAAAGTCATTCATTACATCCCCTACGAGACCACAGGCAACCGCAACTACCCCGGCCACGAGGAAAGCCTCAAGCTGACCGATAGACGAACAAGCCTTTGCAGCAATCAAAACTATTATTCCGAATATTTCCATCGGATTGATTCCCGACTGACCTACACACTGACATGACATAGCAGTAGCGAGCCATACGCCGATTATAGTTATAATTGAAGCAATAACCGGCATTTTAACCACAATAGTGAATAAGAATGCCAAAACAACCATTACTATAGGCGCCCATCTGAGCGAAATTATTGAATCACCCTCAGAATTTTTCTTGAACATAGAGCCAAATATAGCCTTAGCTCTCGGCAAAATTTCCTTTAAAATAATGCCAATGCCCGTGCCGACCATGAGCCCGATACCAAGCGAAGACTTGATATTTGCGGCAGTTGCTGCATCGAGCAGACCGCTTGCCTGACCACCTATCAATATACCGAAATCGCCAATCAAAGCGCCGATAAACCATACACCGATAAATACCGGACCAACTATATATCCCACAGAAATAAGCATCGGTGAGAGCCAGATTCCGCCATATGAACCAAAAGCGACCATTTTACTGTTCATTATAGTTGCCGGAATTACCGCCACCCAGTCTCTAAGCCAGGTAAATACCGCCGCAATCCCAATCGAAGAAAAGAGCACGCCGGCCTTTTTGCCGCCCTTGTCACCGACAACAAGAGTTTCAGCCGCAGCCTGACCCATAGCATATGGAAGCTGAGCCTTTTCTATAAAGTGTTTTCTGAACAGCGCCGTAAAAATAAGTCCCAATATAACGCCGCCTAAAGTCACGATAAGCAAAGTGACCATGCTTACCTTAGAATCAGGATTGAGCATCCAGATTCCCGGAATTGTAAATGCAAGTCCGCCCGCTACCATAGCTCCGGCCGACATAATCGTATGAGTTACATTGATTTCATTTATATTTGTTTTTCCACAAGCCTTGAGCGCAAACATAGATGCAAGTGCCACGAACATTATTGGCCATGGCAATGACGATATTTTTAAGGCAATAAACATCGATGAGCAGGTTAAAATAATTGCTCCGATTACTCCGATAATAACGCCCCTGGGTGTGAATTGCTCACTCCAAGAGCTTGCATATTTGATTTGTTTATCATTCATTATTAAATAGACCTCCGCATTTTTTCTTAAAAGCACAAAACACCCCTATATTATTAACCACGTAAAGAAGATTTAAACGAGTTTAGATTTAATATGGGTTTTGAAAAATCATATATTGTCATATGCTTATGGTCTTAGTGCTCCGTCATCACATTCGACAGATACGCCATAACCGGTTTAATTAGATTCAAATAAAAAGCTTTCTTTATTTTCTTTAAGAATGTCTCTTTTTACATAATTCATTAACCGTTTTCTATGGCTTCACCTCCACAATGAAAGATATTTTTACATTGCCGGAAATTCATATCGCTTTGTCATAAGTCAAATGCGCATCAGATCTCCGAAAATGTTTCAAAAAATTGATTTAGTAAAAAACCTACCACAAGATACAGTCCTCAAAAATGAGATGCCGTTCTTTTCTCAACGCTTAGATTCTAACTAAAATCACAAAGTTTGTCAATATTTTATCGATGTTTATATTTTATCTCGATGTTTATATTTATCTTTAATCATTATTGCTGTGTTCAGCTTTCCAGTCTTTGATAAATTTCAATCTGTCCTTGAATTTTTTTTCAAGCCCCTGCTCCGTCGGCTTATAATATTCTCTTCCTAAGAGAGAATCCGGCAGACACTGCATATTCGTAAGCTTGTCCTCAGTATCATGTGCATACTGATAACCCTTGCCATAATTCAGGTCACGCATAAGGCTGGTAACACCATTTCTGATTACCTCAGGCACAGGCTCCGCAAGCTGATTTACAGCATCATCACGTGCCGCAAAATAAGCAGTTTCCATAGCATTGGATTTAGGCGCAAGCGACATATAGACAACAGCCTCCGTGAGATTTACGCTGCACTCCGGCATTCCGATAAAATGACAAGCCTGATAAGCAGCAACCGCAATTTCCATAGCTCTCGGGTCAGCCAGACCTACATCTTCGCTTGCAAACCTCACAACCCGCCTTGCAACATAAAGCGGATCCTCGCCAGCCTCAAGCATACGCGCCAGCCAGTATATCGCCGCATCCGCATCCGAATTTCTCATTGATTTATGCAAAGCAGAAATCAGATTATAGTGCTCCTCACCCTTTTTATCATACAAAAGAGATTTTTTTGATATACACTGTTCGAGAGTCTCGCGCGTAACTTTTATCTTTGCTCCGTCCGAATCACCGTTTAGAACCACCATCTCCAAAGTAGAAAGCGCATTTCTCGCATCGCCGTTTGCAAAATTGGCTACCATCTCCACCATGTCCTGATCTATTTCTACATTATATTTTGCAAGTCCCCGCTCATCCGAGAGCGCTCTGTTAAGAAGACTCACAAGCTCGTCCGTTGTCAGGCTGTTAAGCACAAATACCTTACATCTTGACAGCAAAGCTGAGTTTACTTCAAAAGAAGGATTTTCCGTAGTCGCACCGATAAGTATTATGCTGCCCTTTTCGACAAATGGCAAAAAAGCGTCCTGCTGAGCCTTGTTGAAACGATGTATTTCATCGACAAAAACTATGGTTTTTTCTCCAAATCTGCGATTTTCCTCAGCTTTTTGCATAACAATACGAATTTCTTTTATTCCGCTCGTTACCGCCGAAAAATCTATAAAAGCCGACTTGGTAGTATTTGCGATCACCCTCGCCAGAGTCGTTTTTCCAACTCCCGGCGGGCCCCAAAATATCATCGAAGAAATGCGGTCGCTCTCAATCAGTCTGCGCAGCACCTTACCTTCTCCGAGCAGATGCTTCTGACCGACATAATCCTCTAATGTCGATGGACGTAGCCTCGCCGCCAAAGGTTGGTTATTTTCATTTTCAAAAAAAGTCGTCTGCTGCATCCGTTCCTCCTACCATAAAATATTTATGTTCTATATTTCCAGATCGTCTTACATAATCTCACATTATCTTGCATTATCTTACATCGTCTTGCTTTATCTGAAATCGTCTGAAATTTCTAAAATTTCAGAAATCGTATGAAATCATCCTACACCAT
>CAVIBE010000028.1:0-2231 GCA_963640885.1 Oscillospiraceae bacterium
GTGAGGGCGCTTGCCCGCGAGGTGGCGGGGCTTAAAAGCGAGTTTAAAAGTGAACAGGAAATGATGCGAAAGGCGATTGGTCACAGCATAAATGAGTCTGTAGGAACTTTGGGAGAAATGATTTCGCATAATCTCAGGAACAGTGGAGAATTTCAGCATCATCAGCTCGACGACATTAAGAAAACCATGGAAAACCGTCTTGAAAGCGTAAGAAATGAGGTTGAGGTTAAGCTGAGAAGCATTCAGGAGGACAATAACGTACGTCTTGAAAAAATGCGTCAGACTGTAGATGAGAAGCTTGAGAAAACTTTGAATGAAAGAATGACGGAATCGTTTAAGCTGGTAAACGACAGGCTGGAGCAGGTGTATAAAGGCTTGGGTGAGATGCAAAATCTCGCTCAGGGTGTTGGTGACCTTAAGAAGGTCATGAGCAATGTGAAGACCAGGGGGATTCTGGGCGAGATACAGCTGGGTGCGATTCTGGAGGAGATTCTCTCGCCGAACCAGTATGAAAAAAATGTGGTTACCAAAAGGGGCAGTCACGGATATGTTGAATATGCTGTAAAACTTCCTGCTGAGGACGGGACTTTTTCTTATCTTCCTGTGGATTCGAAGTTTCCGGGGGAGACTTATGGTGCTTTGTGTGATGCTTATGAAAATGGTTCGTCTCAGGAAATTCAGGAGAAAAGGAAGCTGTTGCTTAATACGATAAGGGCGGAGGCTAAGGATATAAGGGATAAGTAT
Source organism: Oscillospiraceae bacterium (assembly GCA_963640885.1). GTDB lineage: Bacteria > Bacillota > Clostridia > Peptostreptococcales > Anaerovoracaceae > UBA1739. Next base: position 745 of record CAVIBE010000028.1, read on the forward strand.
ATTGATCCGCCGAATACGACTGAGTTTGCTGTGATGTTTTTGCCTTTTGAGGGTTTGTATGCCGAGGTGGTTAATCAGGGTTATGTTGAAATTCTTCAGCGGGAGTATCATGTGAATATTGCGGGCCCGAGCACGATGGCGGCGCTTTTGAACAGTCTTCAGATGGGTTTCAGAACCTTTGCGATTCAGAAGAGGAGTGGTGAGGTTTGGCAGGTTCTTGGCGCGGTCAGGACGGAGTTTGATAAATTTGCGGGTGCGCTTACGTCTGCGCAAAACAGGATTAATCAGGCAAATGATGAGCTGGAGAAGCTGGTCGGGACGAGGACCAGGCAGATGCAGCGTAAGTTGAAGGAGGTTACTGAGATTGAGGATTCTGAGGCAAAGAGGATTTTGGAGTCGTAGGGCGGAGCGCCGCAACAAGACCGATGTTCACGGAACGGTTACGAACCGTTCCCTACGACAAATCGCCCCAAAATGCACGTTTGTCAGGAATGACACGCAGGTCGTTCCTTGTAAAAAAAATATTTTTCTTGCAAACAGAATGAAAAAATTGTACAATACAAGTAGAAAAAGCAAGACTTCGAACGGTTATGCCAATCAGTTTTATTTATGAAAAATAACGCTTAATTGGTGGAGGGCGTTATTTTTTTATGGAAAGAACTAATACAATTAAAGAGATGATAAACATCATTATGTATGTATAATCCATAGCGATCACCTCCTTTCGCCGGAGATGATGGCATAACCGCCCTACAAACACGGAACGGTGCGAAGCATTCCCTACGACAAATCGCCCCAAAATGCACGTTTGTCAGGAACGACACGCAGGTCGTTCCCTACGTAAAATTGTTGGATAATACGCATTTACACGGAACGGTTACGAACCGTTCCCTACGGAATACCATATATTGGATTGAATGCGCGGGGTCGTTTTTCCTGCACAATTTACCGTCAGACTGTATCTCTATGCAATCTCAAAACTTTTAAATGCCACTCTAAATTCGGTTTCTTCAAAAATTTTGTTTATCATATTTATGAAATTATCCGACAAATCGCTGGCATAAAACGTGTTTTGAAACTCAGAACCCTCAGCAAGCATATCTTTTTCTTTAAGAACCGAATATATGCTGCCAATAACCTCCTGAGACGGGTCAATTATCCTCAAACCCGGATACAACTTCTCGATTTCCTTGCGAATCAGCGGATAATGCGTGCACCCAAGCACCAGCGTATCAATATTATTACCCAAAATAAATTCGTCGAGATAATATTTTATCGAGAGAGTCATTATATCATTAGAAATTATACCCTCCTCAATAAGCGGAACAAATATCGGACAAGCCATCGACGAAATTTTAAGACCCGATTTATATGAATTGACAGCTTTTTCATAAGCGCCATTAGAAATTGTAGCCTTTGTGCCGATTATTCCTATATGATTCGCAGAATTGCAAATTTCCGAAACTTTTTTTGCAGCAGGATTAATA
>CAVIBE010000029.1:0-8233 GCA_963640885.1 Oscillospiraceae bacterium
ACCGAATAATCCGGAAGAAAAAATTAATATATCAGAAAATACTTTATTTACAATATCTAAAGAAAAATTATCTAAAGGAAAGCTTGCAATAAGTGCCGGAACAGGCGCAATCATAATAGGTTTGGTCTTATTATTTTCCCAGTCAACAGGTTATGCCGTTTATTACGGAGACGAAATTCTCGGATTTGTTGAATCACCTGAAGTTGTAACCGAAAATATAGTTGATATAAATGAGTCTATATCCGACAATACAAACGTGCGCGCAATTGTAAAAGAAGAAGGATTTGAGTTTGAAAAGGGTTGCCGACTTTTTTACGAAAAGGACGGAACTGACGAAATAGCTCAGGCAGCAGCCGAAAAATGCGACCTGGACGTAAGCGTATACGACATATATATTGACGGACAGCTTGTAGGACAGGATTCATCACTCGAAAACGTTGAAAATGCAATCGCCCGGATTAAGGACAGCTATATTAAAGAGCATTTTGACGAGAATATAAAAGAATTTGGATTCAGCGAAAAGCTTGAAATAAGAATTACTAAAGCAGCTGAAACAAATTCAATGACTGCTGACGAAGTGCAGGCAGCTTTAGGAAATCTCACTGTTGCTGCAACTTCTTATGTAACAGAGCTGAGCGAGATTCCTTATGAAATCGTATACGAAAATACCGATGCCAGAGAGATTGGCGATTCTACAGTTAAAATTGCGGGCGTAAATGGCATAAACGAAACAGTCAAAATAGTTGAAAAAGTCGGCGGTATTGAAGTGGCGTCAACAGCAGTATCATCAAGAGTCGTATCGGAAAAAGTAGATCAGGTTGTTTTAATCGGAACAAAAGGTCTGGTTGTGGCTGATTCCGGAATGGCAAATCCGTCAAGAGGAACGCTCTCGTCTTATATGGGTCAGAGATGGGGCAGACAGCATAAAGGAATAGATATTACAGGAGATACTAACGACCCGATCACAGCCGCATTGCAGGGAACGGTTATCGAAACCGGAGATAAGGGCAACGGCTATGGAAAGATGGTAAAAATCGACCACGGCAACGGGCTGGTTACACTGTATGCTCATCTCAATGAGATTTACGTAAAAGAGGGCGATACGGTAAGCATCGGCAGCGTGATTGGCGGCATGGGAAATACCGGAAGATCCACAGGCACACATTTGCACTTTGAGGTTATATTAAACGGAGCTAATGTAAATCCGCTTGATTATGTAAATTATTAAAAATTTTTTCGCCTATTAATATTTTTTCTGACGAAAAAGTATGTTACAATAAAACGAAGTAACACAAAGGGGGAAATTTTGTGAAAGCTAAAAAGGTACTGATAGTAGAAGACGAAATGTCGATTTCAGATATTATTAAATTTAACCTTAATAAAGAAGGATACGAAATAGAGACCGCATATAACGGTGAAGAGGGATTGAGAAAGGCTCAAGGTAGTAATTTTGACCTGATTCTTTTGGATATAATGCTTCCTCAGATGGACGGATTTCAGGTTTGCAGAAAAATCAGAGAAACCAGCAACGTTCCTATTATCATGCTCACGGCTAAGGAGGAAGAAGTGGACAAGGTTCTCGGACTGGAGCTTGGCGCCGACGATTATATCACAAAACCGTTTGGAATGCGCGAGCTGATTGCGAGAATCAAAGCTAATATCAGAAGAACGGAATTTGCGTCAGATGTAAGCGAGACAAACAGCAAGATTTCCAATTATGGAAATATTACAATAGATATGACCAAATATGAGGTCAGAAAAAATGACAAACCGCTTGAGCTTACGCTTCGTGAGTTTGAGCTTTTGAAATATCTGGCTGAGCAGGAAAATCAGGTATTCTCAAGAGAACAGCTCTTAGAAGAAGTTTGGGGTTATGAATATTATGGCGACATACGTACAGTCGATGTAACCATAAGACGACTGAGAGAAAAGGTTGAGGATGACCCGAGCGATCCTAAATATATAATGACGAAGAGAGGAATAGGCTACTATTTTAGAAGGCCGTAACTGAATATATGTGGAAAAAGGGAAGTATCAGCGGAAGGCTCATAAGTATCTATTTCCTGTTAGTTTTTATCGCCCTGGCAATTGTCGGGGTGTTTATTGTACAACAGCTCGAAGCATATCATATGAATAATACGCGCGACAGCTTAAAAAAAGTTGCTCAGGAAGGCGTGCTGAAGAGTTTAAGCTCGTATAATTCTTTACAAGAGTCACAGCAAGAAATACAAACGAATATTAGAACCTGGTACTCCGCTGTTCAAGAGGAGATTTTTGTCGTGGATGAAACCTATACGATAATAGCCTCAAGTAACACGAGCTTTGTCAACCAGAGCGCAATTGACAATCTTGACGAAAAGCTTATAACAACGAGTTTAAATGGCGAGATTGCCGAGAGTGAAAGCGTGATTGGTTCACAGGAAATTCCGGTAATGAATATGGCATTTCCGATAGAAAACGACGGAGAAGTTAAAGGCGTACTTTATATAAGACACGACCTTACCTCTGTAAACAAGACCTTAGAGCAGTCCATGCTTATATTTATACAGGCTGCGCTGGTAGCGCTGGTGCTGACCGTAGTTTTGGGTATTCTCATATCCCGCGGAATAACACGACCGATAAACCAGCTGACCAGACGGGCTGAAGCTATGGCAAAAGGCGATTTTTCGCGTCCGGTTAATGTGCGCTCAGGCGATGAAATCGGAAGGCTCGGCAGGACTTTCAACAAGATGGCGGAGCAGCTGGACAAAAATATGTCTGATATTTCCGATGAAAAAAACAAGCTCGAAATAGTGCTTAAAACTATGGCGGACGGGCTTATTGCCACAGACGATGCAGGCAATATCGTACATATAAACCCGGCGGCGCTCGAAATGTTTAACATAACGGAAGAGTATGCAAGAGGCAAAAGCTATGACGGACTGATGAGGGAATTTTGCCCGGCGCTTATGCTGGAAAAAATTAAAGAAAAGATGTCAACTCTGGACGAGATGGAGTTCGAGGAAAATTTTGAATATAACGGAAACATTTATTATGCCAGATATGAGGTAATAGACCGGTCGATCAATTCGACGGTTAATCTGGTAGTTATATTTCAGGATATTACGGAGCGTCAGAAGCTTGAAAGTATGCAAAAAGACTTTGTCGCAAACGTATCTCACGAGCTTAATACGCCGCTTACCACGATAAAAGGGTATACGGAAACCATACTGGATTCTGAGGAAATTCTGGAGGACAAAGAGACTTTGAAAAGATTTTTGTCTGTCGTAGACAGTGAAGCCGACCGAATGAGCCGAATTGTTAAAGACTTGCTGCAGCTCTCAAGGCTTGAGTCGCAAAGGGAAAAATGGCATAAATCCGTTCAGAACATAGTATCTATCGCATCAGCGGTCGTTCTTAAAAACAGCATAAATGCGAAAAATAAGAACCAGCATTTGAACAGCCTCTTTGACCCTGAAGCGGAAATCCTTGTTTATGTAGACCCGGACAAAATTGAACAGGTGTTGCTGAATATTCTCAGTAATGCCATAAAATATACAGAGGAAAATGGCAGAATAGACGTAGACGTTATCGAAAGAAACGATAATGTATATATTACAGTAAGAGATAATGGAATCGGTATTGCTGAAAAAGAATTACCGAGATTATTTGAGAGATTTTACCGTGTTGATAAAGCGCGTTCGCGCTCGATGGGAAGCGGTACCGGTCTGGGGCTGTCTATTGCAAAACAGATAGTCGAAGAGCACGACGGAATGATTTCAATCGAGAGCAAAGAGGGCAAGGGCACGGCGGTTACAGTGCAGCTTCCTCTGAGCAGAGAAGCGGTTAAAATTTCGGAACAATAGCGGAGGTTGTCATATGACATTGATAAAGATTTTATTAGTTCTTTTGCTTTGTGTGCCGATAGCTTTTGTGATTTGGTACTTAGTAGGTAACATTTCCGATATGTTGGCAAGACAGGAAAAAGCTGCGGAAGAACGAAGAAAAAATAAAGAGATGTTCAGAGACAGGAAGGCAAAAAATAATCACAGAACGTATGAGCGCAAACACCCGCGAGACCGGGATATGTTTGGAAATCCGGGATTTGATGTACAAAAAGAGCCGATAGACCCTTCGGTGTACAGATTTCAAAATCCGCAAAGATACAGCAGTGACTACGCAAAGAGAGCCGAAAGGCAGCAAAGGCGCAGCAGAAGGGAAAAATAATGAAATTCTCGGACTTTGTAGGAAACAGAGATGTTATAAACAGACTCAAAAATCAGGTCAGGTTTGAAAAAACCTTTCATTCATATATATTTGACGGAGCTGACGGTATTGGTAAAAAACGGCTGGCATATACTCTCGCACAGGCGATTTTGTGCAGACACCTTTCGGAGGGCGGAGAGCCTTGCGGCGTGTGCAATGCCTGCAAAAAAGTATTGAGCCAAAACCACGGCGATATACATTACATAACCACTGACGGAAGCAGCATAAAGGACGAGCAGGTCGAGGAAATGCAGCAGATACTGTTCTCAAAGCCGTTTGACGCAGACAGAACAATCCTCATAATAGATGATGCTGATACGATGACGCAAAGAGCGCAGAACAGGCTTTTAAAGACGCTTGAAGAGCCTGCGGGCAGCGTAACTGTTATGCTGCTTACAAAAAAAATCAGCGATGTGTTGCCGACTATAGTTTCCAGAAGCGCAGTTATAAGACTAAAGCCTGTTGACAGGGAGCTTATTAAGGACTTCCTCATAAAACAAATAGGGGTAGCCGGGCACGAAGCTCAGATAGCGGCGGCATATTCTTATGGAAGCCCGGGGCGGGCGGTCAGGCTGATAAATGATGAAAGCTTTATTTCCAAAAGAGAGAGCAGCATAGAATGTGCCTGTGGACTTATTGAAAAAAAGAGCCTTTTGGAATTTGCACAGCTTTTTGAAGAATATAATACGAGTAAGGAAAACATACTTGATTTTCTGGAAATGATGTCGTTTTGGTACAGGGATTTGCTTCTGATTTCTCAAAATATGGACGAGTCGCTTTTGATGAATTGCGATAAGCGGGAGCGGCTAAGGGAACTGAGCAAAAAAACGAATTTAAAGCAGGTATGCAAAATATTGGAGCAGCTTGAAAAGACAAAATATGATATTATGATGAATGTTAATATTAATTACGCATTGAAAAATATGTATCTTGAAATAAATTGATAGGGTGAAAAGATGATAAAGGTAACAAGTGTAAGATTTAAAAAGGCCGGAAAAATATATTATTTCGATCCGGACATATATGAACCGAAAGAAGGGCAGGCGGTTATCGTTGAGACGGCGCGAGGCCTTGAATACGGCGAGGTAGTAGAGGGTGTTAAGAGCGTGCCTAAAAAGGAAGTTGTGCAGCCGCTTAAAAAGGTTATAAGGATAGCGTCTGAAGAGGACACAGCTCAACATGAGGAAAACATTAATAAAAAGGCAAGGGCTTTGGAAATCTGTCAGGAAAAAATTGATAAAAGGCAGCTTGACATGAAACTGATTGATGTTGACTATACTTTTGATAAGCTGAAGATAATTTTCTATTTTGCGGCGGACGGTCGTGTGGATTTCAGAGAGCTTGTAAAGGATCTTGCCGGAGTTTTCAAAATGAGAATAGAGCTCAGACAGATAGGCGTGAGGGACGAGGCTAAAATGATAGGCGGCATAGGTACTTGCGGGCGCGGGCTTTGTTGTCATACCTGGCTTCCGGATTTTGAACCGGTGTCGATAAAGATGGCAAAGGTGCAGAATCTGTCTCTTAATCCGGCTAAAATTTCGGGAATCTGCGGCAGATTGATGTGTTGTCTGAAGTATGAGAGCGATGTATATACGGAAATGAAACGGAATATGCCTGATGTAGGCGACCGTGTGAAGATTGCCGGTCAGTATGCTACCGTAGTCGAAACAAATATACTTAAAGGAACGGCAAAAGTTAAATATATATCAAAAGATAAAGACAATGATAATGATAAGGCAAACGAAGAAATTTTTGTTGTTTCTAAAAAAGAAATAGAAAAAATCGACCGCCGAAAAGATAAATCGGAGGACGAGGTGCTTGACGCTGAAATAAAAGAGCTTTTGGAGGATTAATGGAGAAGCTTTATTCAAACGAAAGAATTGACGATACCGGCTTTTCGGGATATAAGCTGATACAAAATCCGGACTGGTTCTGTTACGGAGTAGATGCCGTTTTGATTGCGGATTTTGCTAAGATGAAAAAGGGTTCGGCGGTGGCTGATCTCGGGACAGGCACGGGGATAATTCCTCTTATATTAAAGCATAAATACTCGCCCAAAAAGATTTTTGCGGTGGAGGTTCAGCGAGAGGTTGCGGATGTGGCTCAGCGAACTGTCCGGCTGAATAATCTCGAAGATATTATAGAGGTAGTGAATTCTAACGTAAAAACTGCGGCTGAGCTAATCGGCAAGGGTATGCTTGACGCTGTAGTGACGAATCCGCCGTATTTTATAAGCGGCGGGGGTTTGGCTAATGAAAGCGAGGTCAAGGCTGCGGCTCGCCATGAGATAAAGGGAACTTTAGAGGATTTTATCAGCTGTGCTTTTTCTCTTCTTCGTGAGAATGGCGACTTTTATATGATTCACAGGCCTTCGCGGCTGGCTGATGTTATAGAGCTTTGCCGCAAATACCGGCTGGAGCCTAAGGAATTGCAGTTTATTCAAGCCTCGGAGGGCAAAAAACCTAATATCTTTATGATACATTGCACGAAGTATGGCAGGCCGGAATTAAAATTCCTCGATCCGATTTGTGTTTATGACAAAGATGGAAATTATACAGAAAAAATAAATCGCATCTATGAGCGCTGACGGTTCACGGGTGCGATTTTAAATGTTGTAAAAAAGAAATCTGGCCTCGCCGAAAGCGAGACCAGGTCAATTGTGCCGGTATAAAAATCTCTAAAGACTTTTTAACTCTTTGATGCACTCTGCACATACGTTTTTCTCTTTTATACGTTTTACATCATTTGCGCTTCCGCAGAATATGCAGGCTGGCGTATATTTTTTAAGAACTATGCAATCACTATCCACAAAAATTTCTAATGGATCTTTGATGTCAATATCAAGTGTTCTTCTGAGCTCGATTGGAAGAACGATTCTTCCTAATTCATCTACTTTTCTTACGATTCCTGTTGCTTTCATAATAAATACTCCTTATCCATTTATCTCGTTAGCATCTTCTTGCTGATTTTCCGACTCCGGAGAATCGGAAGCTTCTGCATCGCTGTCTGCTCCTCTGTTTGACAACAATTCCAATATGGATTTTACCGCAAGGGCAATTGAGGAAACTTGTCCCAAAAGTCCGGTTCGTGTTTTAACTGAGGAAACAAGCGACGAAGTCACGTCCATGACGTCTGTAACAACTGCTTCGGCGGCCTGTGTGCTGTTAGCTGCGCTCTCAGATATTACTTCTACGTCTTTCATTACCTTGGCTAACGATTTAACCGAGGGAATGAGGTGACGGACTAAAGATATGCAGTACAACAGCAGAATAAATAAAGCTATGGCCAGTAGAAGTATACAGGTTTCTCCTAGCGTAAGTGTAAAATTCATTTTACATTTCCTCCTTTTGTAACTGCAAGAATATTATTACAGATATTATCGCTCAATTTCGCAAAAAAAACAACCTATTTTGGAAGAAAATTTTATATTGGAGGAAATTTTACAAACCTAAATGAGCTCTCAGTCCTTCCTGAAGAATTTTAGAAAGGCTTAAATTATTTTTTTCTGCTTCATCAGCCAGCCAGCCCGGGATGGATAAGGTTTTTTTCACGGCTTTTTTATTTCCCCACACCGCCCTGTTTTGAGACGATTTTTGCCCTTGAAAAAAACGCTTTAAACGTGTATAATTGATTCATTGGTGTATCGGGGTGTGGCGCAGCTTGGTAGCGTACCAGACTGGGGGTCTGATGGTCGCAGGTTCGAATCCTGTCACTCCGACCAAGCAGAGTATCCTGTAATGGACACTCTGCTTTTTTTTATTTCCCACAAAGTTCATACGGTAGCCTGTTCCGGGGTGTAGCTGAGTGCTACGCCTTTTCTTGTTTCCACTAAACTAATATTGACAAGTCTACTATATTTCATATACACGCATATTTAATTTCACCAACACAGAATGTAAAAATAGAGAGGCAAATAAAATCAAGAAAAAACATTGTCAAGCGAATTTGAAAATGTCCAAAATTTTTTGAAAGATTAGCACCGGTAATC
>CAVIBE010000030.1:0-482 GCA_963640885.1 Oscillospiraceae bacterium
CTATCGCTGTAATCGAAGCCATGAAGATGGAAACAAATATTCTCACTCCTGTAGCAGGAACTGTGGGAACGGTTTACATCAAAGAAGGTCAGCAGGTTGATGCGGGCGAGCTTATCACCATCATTGAATAATTAAAACATAACAGGGGCATCGGAAACGGTGCCCCGTAGAAATGAAAAGCTAATCATTATAAAACTAATCATTATACTAGTAGGAGACGTTATTGCAAATGATTTATAAAGTTATTTCCAAACAGGCAAATTCCGAATACTGTTTTATATGCGGTACAAAAAACGAAAGCGGGCTTCAGGCTGATTTCTATGAGCTGGAAGGCAAAAAGATTGCCTGTGTTTTTAAAGCAAAATCCGTTCACGAAGGACACCCCGGCATACTTCACGGGGGCATAATATGCAGCATTTTAGATGAGACAGCAGGCAGAGCGATGTCTGTTGTAGACCCCGAAACAACGGCATATACAATTG
>CAVIBE010000030.1:492-2228 GCA_963640885.1 Oscillospiraceae bacterium
GTCAAATACAGAGCTTATCGCTATGTCATGGCTTGACGAAGTCAGAGAAAAGGTTTATATTTCTACCGCGGAGATATATCTCCCGGACGGCAGAACAGCTGCCAGAGGCAGAGGCGTTTATTATATTTTAAACAACTCACCTCATCAGGAAAACGCTTATCATACGGTTTTCCCGGAGGAACAGGACAGGTTTGAACTGGAAATCCCCGAGCCGAAAACTAATGAGAAATAAAAAAGGAGGCAATCTATCATGAACTATTCACACGAAGTACAGGAAATGTACTGCGTAAAAAAAGGTCCTGAACACGGCCCCGCTCCTATTCCCGAAGAAGGAAAATGGGTAAAGGTCAAGGAAATCAAGGATATATCAGGTCTTTCACATGGTATAGGTTGGTGCGCACCTCAGCAGGGTGCATGCAAGCTCACACTCAATGTAAAAGATGGAATCATAGAAGAAGCTCTCGTTGAGACTCTCGGCTGCAGCGGCATGACTCACTCGGCTGCAATGGCTGCTGAAATACTTCAAGGCAAAACTCTTCTTGAAGCGCTCAATACAGACCTGGTATGTGACGCAATCAATGTTGCTATGAGAGAAATCTTCAAACAGCTCGCTTATGGCAGAAGCCAGACTGCTTTTTCCGAAGGCGGACTTCCGATAGGCGCATCTCTTGAGGATCTCGGCAAAGGTCTCCGTTCTCAGATAGGTACAATGTTCGGCACTAAGGCTAAAGGCGTAAGATATCTGGAAATGGCTGAAGGATATATTCTTCAGATCGGTCTTGATGAAGACGGCGAAGTTATCGGTTATAAATTTGTACATTTAGGCAAAATGATGGAACAGATCAGAAAAGGCGTTGACCCTAAAGAAGCTTATGACAAGAACATAGGCACCTATGGCCGCTTTGACGAAGCTGTGAAATACATTGACCCGAGACAAGAGTAAGGAGGCGGAAGAAATGATTAATTTTGAAGGTTATGAAAGAAGAATCGACAAGCTTAACCGTGAACTTGCTCAGTTAGGTTTTGAATCTCTTGAACAGGCTGCAGAGCTTTGCAAATCCAGGGGAATTGATGTAGAAAAAATAGTTAAAGGCGTTCAGCCTATAGCTTTTGAAAACGCAGTATGGGCTTATACTCTCGGCTGCGCTATCGCAATAAAATCAGGTGTAAAATCCGCTTCAGAGGCTGCTGAAAAAATCGGCATAGGGCTTCAGGCTTTCTGTATTCCGGGCTCTGTAGCAGAAAACAGAAAAGTAGGTCTGGGGCACGGAAATCTCGGCGCAATGCTTCTCAGAGAAGAAACCGAGTGTTTCTGCTTCCTTGCAGGTCATGAATCTTTTGCCGCAGCTGAAGGCGCTATCGGTATTGCAAAGACAGCAAATAAAGTAAGGACAAAACCTCTTAGAGTTATTCTCAACGGTCTCGGCAAGGACGCTGCTTACATTATTTCAAGAATAAATGGCTTCACCTATGTGGAAACAGATTATAATTTTGCAACAACTGAGCTTACGGTTGTAAGAGAAAAGGCTTATTCAAAGGGCGAAAGAAGTCAGGTAAAGGTTTACGGCGCAAACGACGTTCAGGAAGGCGTTGCTATAATGATTTCTGAAGGCGTTGACGTTTCTATTACAGGTAACTCAACCAACCCGACAAGATTCCAGCACCCGGTTGCAGGCACTTATAAAAAATGGGCTATCGAAAACGGCAAGAAATATTTCTCGGTTGCTTCCGGCGGC
>CAVIBE010000030.1:2238-5638 GCA_963640885.1 Oscillospiraceae bacterium
CCGGCGGCGGTACAGGACGTACTCTTCACCCGGACAACATGGCTGCCGGCCCTGCTTCCTACGGTCTGACTGACTCTATGGGCAGAATGCATGGCGACGCTCAGTTCGCCGGCTCGTCTTCAGTTCCGGCTCACGTTGAAATGATGGGACTTATCGGAATGGGCAACAATCCTATGGTTGGAGCTACAGTTGCTGTAGCAGTTGCAGTTCAGGAAGCTCTTTCTAAATAAAAATAAATACGTTCAAAAAACATTTAAGGCATATACCCATCGGCTCGTCCGGTTCGCATATGCCTTTTTTAATTCTTAAATGGACTTCAAATACTTCAATTCAAAGACTTCAAAATCAGCCAAAATCAGCTAAAACTTATTGCCTTCCTCAAATCTTCTGACTTTATTTGAGCTGTTCTTTATAAACGGTTCTTTTCTGATTTTTATCTGCTTTATCTGTTTAAATAACGGATTCTGGCTGTTTATTTTGTCAACCTCTTCCCACAGAGCTTTCAAAAGCGCATCCTCATCTGCTTCCGCCACAGAGCATTTAAAGAGTTCCTCTACAGCTTCTTCATCCGGTTTTATATATGCCGCTATAACTATATCATCGCCTAACGCTCCGTCTTTTCCAAATACCACCGATTCTTCAACAAGCGGAATGTTGCTGAGATAATATTCGAGCTCTTCCGGAAATACATTTTTGCCATTTTTGGTAATTATGACATTTTTTCGTCTTCCTGTAATATACAGATAACCCTCATCGTCAATATAACCGAGGTCGCCGGTATAGAACCATCCGTCCCTTATTACTTCCTCAGTCAAATCGAGACGTTTATAGTAACCCAGCATTATATTCGCACCTTTTATGCAAATCTCCCCTATTCCGTTCTCGTCAGGAGAGTCAATTCTAAGCTCGCAATTCGGAAACGCTCTGCCGACTGCTCTGCTGTTCGGGCAAGTGTCCGGATTCAACGCTCCCATCGGAGCAGCCTCTGTAAGACCGTAGCCCTGAAGCGCAATAATTCCAAAATCCATAAATCCGTCTAAAACTTCGGGATTTATAGCAGCTCCGCCTGAAATCATCATATGCATTCTGCCGCCGAATACTTTAAGCACATCCTTAAACAGCTTTTGGCTGAGATCGATTCCGATTTTTTTCGATAAGCGGTTAATCTTGATAGCTTTTTTCAGAGCTTTGTCCTTGCCATTTTTTCTCGCGGTAGTCCAGATCTTTTTGTACAGCATTTCAAAAATAGCCGGCACTCCGAGGAAAAACGTAGGTCTGACCTCTGATAGGTTATTTACAATGTGTTTTAAGCCTTCACAGTGCGCAATCGCAGCGCCTTTATATAGCGGCATCAAAAATCCGCAGGTACACTCATATGTATGATGAAGCGGCAATACCGAGAAGAAAATGTCTTTTGGGGTTACATATAAAACCGTCGGCGCTATCATTAAATCTTCACAAATGTTTCTGTGCGAAAGCATAACGCCCTTAGATATTCCTGTAGTTCCCGAAGTAAACAAAAGAATACTCATTTCATTTCCTATTATCTGTGCCTCTGTAAACGAGGTATCGCCCTGCTTAATCAAAGCTTTTCCTTCTTTTAATAAAGCGGCGAAAGCACACGCATCCTCTGTATCCTCGTCAGCCTCCATATTTACCAGAAGCTCAAGCTCGGTTTCGCCTGATTTTTTCATCTCTGCAAAATCCTTTAAATGCTTCTTTGCCATCAGCACACACGAAGTCTCAGACTCAATTAGCAGCTGTTTCAGCTCGTTTGCCGAAAGCTCTTTGTCAAGCGGCACAACTACGCCCACGCCGCATACTGCTGCCAGATAAGATACCGCCCACTGATAGCTGTTTGCGCCGATAACTGCTATTTTCTTGTCCTTAAAACCTCTTTTTATCAGCGCAGTTCCGAGGCTGTTCACATCTTCCAAAAGTTCTTTATATGTCACAGGCTCATAAGGCTGTTTTTTCTTTTTCTTTACCCAAAAAGCGGTATTATCAGCATACAGGCTGCAAGAGGTCTCCAGCATATTTTTTATGTCAGTTATAGGTCTCGAATCCTTATATCTTACAGTAGGCTCAGTGCTGTTTTGTATAACCTCCACCGTCTTTAATGCCTCCGACATTTCCCATTCTTTGAGTTTTAAATATTCGTTTTTTTCCATATTATTTATTCCCCATAGTATCCGTCATTTTTGTCAGTTATTCCACAATTTCTTTATAATGCTTTGAACCGGCTCTCTTATGCTCCGAAACTCTGTGCATCCTGCTTATTATTTCAACATCCTCAGGGCTGCCCTCGCCGCTCATGATATATTTGTCAATCGCTTCATAGGTAACGCCCATTTCTTTTTCATCAGTCTGACCCTCAAACAGTCCTGCTGACGGAGCTTTTTTTATGATATTTTCCGGCGCATCCAGATATTCGAGAAACGCATATATTTCTCCTACCGAAAGGTCTGATATAGGGTTGAAATCGAACGCTCCATCGCCCCATTTTGTGAAATATCCCGTATATCTTTCACTTCTGTTGCCTGTTCCTGCAACCAAAGCTCCCATTGTCTGACCAATCGCATAAACCGTTGTCATTCTAAGTCTCGGCGCTATATTTTTGCTCGCAGTCTCGGATATTTTTACCGATTTTTCTATATTTTCCGTAATCGCCTCTTTTGCAGAAGTTAAATCAACAGTTATCGTATCAATATGAAACTGTTTTGCAACGGCAATTCCGTCCTGCATATCTTCGCCGAAATTTCTCTTTGACTGGCATGGCATCATCACTCCCAGGGTGTTGTCACAGGCAGCTTTACACAGGATTCCCACCAATGCGCTGTCCTTACCGCCGCTGTTTCCATATACTATAGTGCTGCAATGAGCCTCTTCAAGGCAATCTTTTATAAATTTAACTCTTTTTTCAAACTCTTCTTTATAATCTCTCATAATTATTCTCCCATAATTTAATCTCAAAAAATATTCTCAACGCCTCTATTTTACCATATTGACGAGCTTAGTTCAAAGGTATAGAATATTTTTGTTTTGGAGTAAACAAATTTCTTTGTTATTTTAGCTATTAGAAAATAGGAGTGATGTCATCATGGGTAAAAAAGAGGTTTTTTTTATAGTCGCAACAGCTCTGCTGTTCAGCACAATGGAAGTTTTTCTGAAAATAGCCGGAACTGAACTGGACGCTTTCCAGATAACATTTTTGAGGTTTGCTATCGGAGGTCTGTTTTTGCTCCCGTTTGCTGTTTCTGATATGAAAAAACGTTCCTTGAAATTAACTTTCTCAGACTGGATATATCTCGCTTTTTTAGGCATAATCTGTATCTGCGTAAGTATGCTGCTTTTCCAGATTGCGGTTGACAACGCAAATGCTAACCTCGTGTCTGTAATA
>CAVIBE010000030.1:5648-6875 GCA_963640885.1 Oscillospiraceae bacterium
CTGTAATAATATGCGCAAATCCGCTGTTCGTAATGATTTTCGCACACTTTATCATAAATGACAGGTTCAACAGAAAAAAAGCTATGGTTCTGATAATCGGTTTGCTCGGTTTGGTAATTGCTGCTGATCCTTTCGATCTGGCTACGGGCAATACGTATTTCGGGATAATATGCGCAGTGCTCGCATCTGTGACTTTTGCTATTTATACTACTTTTGGCAAACTGCGAATAGAAAAAATAGGCGGCATCTCTCAGACCTGTCTAAGCTTTATCATAGGTTCTGCGCTCATGCTCATTCCTATGGCAATTATGGATAAACCTGTAATCAGCGGCATAAACGGCTCTAACATACTCCTTGTTTTATATCTCGGAGTTGCTGTAACCGGTATCGGATATTATATGTACTTTCAGGCGATTGACGCCTGCGGTCCTGCGAATGCTTCAATCGTATTCTTCCTCAAACCGGTATTCGCTCCTATAATAGCGCTCATCGTGCTTCACGAAGTAATTCACTGGAATATGGTACTTGGCATAGCATTCCTTCTCATCGGCTCGATTATTCACCTCAGAACAACGCTCAAGGCTGAGATTGAAGCGGTGAAAGAAGAAGAAAAAACAGATGCGAATATCCTATGAAAATTATTCCTAAGAGCAGATAGGCTATCCTTCTATCTGAAACAGTATCAAACTCCCGGCAAGCTTCATATATCGCATCCGTCCTTTCAGCGTATCGATTTATCAATCTGAACGCTTTATTTTGCTATTCTTTTCATTCATTTTCACCAAAAGCTTCTGCCACTTTCAGCATTATAGCGCACTCTATTCTCTTTTTATGCAGCTCGCAGCCGAGCTCATATACGCCGGTTATGCTGCCTGTAGAATGAAACGCATTCGCAGGGCAGCCACCGCTGCAATACATTCTCGCAAAGCAGTTATTACATTCTTCATGCGCATAAACGTTGCACAGCTTAAACTTATCGCAAATTTCCTGATTTTTGATTCCGTCAAATACATTTCCAAGCAGAAAGTCTGGATTATCAACAAATTGATGACACGGATACAAGTCGCCCCATGGAGTAACTGCCATATATTCAGTTCCGACTCCGCATCCTGATATTCGCTTTACAATGCACGGGCCGCCGGTCATATCTATCATAAAGTGGAAGAAGGTAAAACCGTTTCCCTTCTTTTTTCTTTTAAGCATTTCTACAGCCAGACGGTCATATTC
>CAVIBE010000031.1:0-6781 GCA_963640885.1 Oscillospiraceae bacterium
CTATCGTTATATTTCTGAAAATTTGTGCAATTATATAAACAGTGGCGAGATTGATAAAATCATCGCAGAAATTGACCTGTCTGCCGACAGGCAGGAGGTGGGCGTATGAGTAATTTAATCAAAACAGATAAAGCGTATAAAAACTGGATTTCCGATGTTTCAAAGAGATTTCGTCAAAGCCAGTTAAAAGCGGCAATCAAAGTTAATGAGGATATGCTCCGCTTTTATTGGAGTATGGGCAGAGATATCGTTCAAATGAATAACGAGGCAAAGTACGGAAGCGGATTTTATAATACAATCAGTGCAGATTTGAAAGATATTTTTCCTGATATAAAGTCCTTCTCGCCTACAAATTTAAAATATATGCGTTATTTTTATGAGATGTATCCGACAGCGGAAAATCGTCAACAGGCTGTTGACGATTCTGAAATACAACTGATTTTTCGTATTCCGTGGGGACATCATACAATTCTGCTTAACAAATGCAAAGGCGATCAGCAGAAAGCTCTTTTTTATGTGAGAAAAACAATTGAAAATAACTGGTCAAGGGCTGTGCTTCAGAATCAGTTAAGCACCAACCTTTATGAAAGAGAAGGCAAGGCGCTGACTAATTTTGCTCAAACTCTCCCTGCTGTCCAGAGTGACCTTGCACAGGCAATCACAAAAGACCCTTATAATTTTGATTTTCTGACCATACAGGAAACCTATAACGAAAAAGAATTAAAGGACGCTTTATTAAATGATGTATCTGATTTTCTGCTGGAACTGGGAACCGGATTTGCCTATATGGGCAGAGAAGTGCGCTTGGTAGTTGGAGAAAAAGAGAAATTTCTTGACCTTCTCTTTTATAATACCAAAGCACATTGCTATGTTGTTGTAGAGGTAAAGGCGGGAGATTTTGATTCATCCAATGCCGGACAGCTCGGAACTTATGTTGTTGCAGTCAATCATCAAATAAAGACAGAATACGATAATCCGACCGTCGGACTTCTGGTATGCCGTGGGCTTGACAGAGTAGAGGCACAATATGCACTTGAATCCAGCAGCCAGCCGCTTGGAATCTCAAGCTATGAGCTTTCAAGGTTAGTTCCAGAGAAGTTCAAGGGCAGTATGCCTACGATTGAGGAAATAGAAGCGGAATTGATGGACTCATCTTCTGATTCGGAAAATGCGGAAGGCGGTGAGAAACAATGAGCAATGAGCAGTGCGCAATGAGCAATTGGCGAGAACGAAGCAGACTGGATGAATTGATAAAAGAACTGAGTCCGGACCTGCCTGCCGGCAGGCAGGTGGGGGTGGAGTATAAACATTTCAATGAAGTTGCTCAATATGTGCGTGGTGTAACATACGGAAAAGGACAAGAAGTAAATGATGGAGGCGATGTGAGTGCCGTATTTTAATATGGAAAAAGTAAAACAGAAAAATGCGGAGAAATCCGCTTAAATAAAGGAAAAGGTGTAACCCCATATCGGGATTACACCATAATTCCTAAAATACTGCCTTATTAGCCCGTGGCATAAGCCGGGCCATATTTTTTAGGTAAAAAAGCGTTGAAAAATGTGCATTTGCGCGCAGCTGCACAGGATTCGCAAAACGGTTACGAACCGTTTATTGCAACTCCACCTGTTTTATTTCTACTCCCGTGTAATAATGCGTGAGAATTTCTTCATAATTGTAACCCTTTTTCGCCATTCCGTTAGCCCCATACTGACTCAGACCAACGCCATGACCATATCCAATCGTCGTTATAATCACGTTATTCTCATCAGTCGTTATATCAAAATTGGCAGACGATAATTTGAAAATTTTTCTTGCCCGCTTGCCGGTAATCTCATTTTCTCCGATTTTAAGGATTGCAACACTTCCGCCCGCAGTCCTCTGCGTTACGCTCATATTCCTAACGTCTTCCTCGTCAACCTCAGCAAAACCAAGAGCGTTTATCGTCGCAATAAAATCGCTTATCTTATACAGTTTCTGGTCGCTGCGATGAGACGCTTCGTCTTCATAAGGGCTGTCCACACTTCGCAAATACGGAACCGCCGTGGTAAACACATCCTCAGAATCCTCGGTTCGACCTCCCGACGACGAATGAAACATAACCTGTGAAGCCAGCTCGCCATCATAATACATAACTTGTCCGGCAGTTTCGTCTGCCGCCGACTGAAGTTTATCCCAGTAAGCGGCCATCCATTCCTCGCCCTTTTCCGCGGTTATCTGTTCCTTAGTCTCGAAAACCTGACAATGCACCGTATTGCAAAGGCTTCCCTGCCTTGCAAGCGCACAGGTTCTTGCCGCAACAGCCTGAGCTTTTAAAGCTTCCTTTTCAAAACTCACCGGCATCTCGCAGGCAACAACACAGGCGACATATTCCTCCAGAGGAAATTCCAAAGTCTGCCCCTGGTCTTCCATATAAACCGAAATATTCTTGCTGTATACAGGCATGTTTTCGTCATTTACGACCTCTACTCCGTCTTCGTCCGAAGAAAAAATCGTTACTATCATGTACGGTATTGCCACCACTACAATAACAGCCAGTGTCAAAAGATATGCCGTACGTTTCATATGTTCGTTCCTCCTGTATCTAAAGAAAAAATCCCTACATCAAATTATACAATGCAAGGATTTTTATGAATATCATTCTACATATTTTATGTCTGCGCCTACGTCAGCAAGCTTTTTAACAAAATTTTCATAGCCTCGTTCTATGTAATATACCTTATCAACAGTGGTAGTTCCCTCTGCGACAAGCCCCGCAAGCACCAACGCCGCGCCGGCTCTTAAATCCGAAGCTGCCACCTGCGCACCGTGCAATTTTTCAATTCCCTCGATAACCGCTTTCCGGTCAGCATAAGTTATTTCCGCTCCCATTTTTTGAAGCTCCGAAATGTGCATAAACCGATTTTCAAAAACCGTCTCGATAACAGTGCTCATGCCTTTCGTCGTAGCCAACAGCGCCATAAACGGAGATTGAAGGTCTGTCGGGAATCCCGGATACGGAAGCGTTTTCAAATTTGTTGATACCAAAGTTTTGCCCTGCGCATCAACAACAATCGCATCGTCTTCCTCTACAACAAGCGCTCCGCACTCTCTGAGCTTTGCCGTAAGCGGCTTAACATGGCTCGCAACCGCATTGTTGAGTTTCAGCTTTCCTCTCGTTATAGCCGCCGCTAACATGAACGTTCCTGTCTCAATTCTGTCCGGAATAACATTATGCCTGGTTCCTCTAAGCTCCGCTACTCCTTCAATACGAATCATATCCGTTCCTGCGCCTTTTACTTTTGCGCCCATTTTGTTCAGGAAATTTGCCAAATCTACAATTTCCGGTTCTTCCGCCGCATTTTGAATAGTAGTCACGCCTTTTGCCAACACCGCCGTCATCATAAGGTTCTCAGTTGCGCCCACACTCGGAAAATCCAGATATATGTCGCATCCTAAAAGCTCATCTACAGTTGCTTCTACATACTCAAATCCGTTATTATGCTTTTCTGTTACTTTTGCGCCCATGGCTTCAAATCCTTTAAGATGAAGGTCTATAGGCCTTGCTCCTATAGCACAGCCGCCGGGCAAAGCAATAACTGCTTTTTTAGTTCGCGCAAGAAGCGGCCCCATCACAAGAATCGACGCTCTCATCCTGCTCGCCAAATCATAATGAGCCCCCTCATATACAATTTCTTTTATTTCTATTTTTACACAATTGGATTCTTTATCAAAATCCACTTCTCCGCCAATAGCCTTTAAGATGTTACACATCACATCTACATCTCTAAGCACCGGTGTATCATAAATTTCGCATTTCTCACTTGTCAGCAAAGAAGCTGCCATCAGCGGCAGTACTGCGTTCTTTGAACCGCTGATTTTAACTTCACCCTTCAACGGTCCGTTATTTCTGACAATATACTTCGACACTTTAAGTCCTCCCCAATTCAGTTTGAAAAATCTTTCAAACCTCTAACTAATCAAAAATACCATAAGAACCCAAAAAAATCAATAACCAAGAGCAAAATTGGAAAATTTCAAATATCCAATAAAAAAGGAAAGGTTTCATAATTTCCATTATTATATCGTTAAACGAAGCGAGGCCTGCGCTATACGCGAAAAAAATCACTCCTGTCACTATCATTCCCACCCAAATTTTAGACATATAAAAAACAACCTGCGCAAAATAACCTATGCTATACCAAGGGTTTCTATGCTTATCGCCGAAAAAAACTTGCAAAAGTATAAAATCAGGCAAAAATATACGTAAAATATGCCCATTTCCACGTCGTAACACCTTGACTATTTTATATGTGTTGTGGTAAATTGTACGAGAATGTTTTATGCGCCGGACTCGTCAGGAACAGCCCGTTCCGAACGCAGGTCGGCGCTATTCATTTGTTTAAGAGAGAAGGATTGAGACTTATAGAGAGAGTCTCAAAGGAAAGGAGTGTATTTTTGTGATAACATTTGTTATCGGTCTGGTCATTTTGATCGGCGGCGCTGCTCTTTATGGGCGTCTATGCGAAAAAGTATTCGGTCCGGACGACCGAAAAACCCCGGCTCATGCCAAAAATGACGGCGTGGACTACGTTCCGATGAGGTGCTGGAAAAACAGCCTTATCAACCTGCTGAATATAGCAGGCACAGGTCCGATTCTCGGACCTATCCAGGGTATTCTTTTTGGCCCTATTGCATTTTTAACAATTCCTATCGGGAATATAATCGGAGGCGCTATGCACGATTATTTCTCGGGCATGATCTGTCTGCGTGATGGCGGTACTCAAATGCCCGAGATGATCCGACGTTATTCTACCAAGGGGATTTATAAGTTTTATAACGTATTTATCTGTCTGCTTCTGTTGCTTGTCGGCGCTGTATTTATCTATACGCCTGGCGACATCGCTGCTACTCAGGTATTCAACTTTGACGGCAAACCCGGCTCTGTCTCCACGTGGGTTATCTATGGCGTAATCTTCCTGTATTATCTGGTTGCTACGGTATTTCCGATCGACGCCATAATCGGTAAGATATATCCGATATTCGGAGCAATCCTGCTGTTTTCCGCAATCGGCGTGTTTGTCGGCATCTTCGCCACGAATATGCCTCTGCTGAACATCTGGGACGATTGGGCTTCTCCTGTGCTGTCACTGAGCGATGGTTCTACTTTTACCTACGCTTCATATTTTAAGACAGGGCACTTCCTGCCAATCTTCTTTGTAACGGTAGCTTGCGGGATTCTCTCAGGATTCCACTCAACTCAGACTGCGATTATTTCACGAACAATGAAGAGTGAGCGTCAGGGTCGAACCACTTTCTATAATATGATGATACTGGAAGGCTTCATCGCTATGGTATGGGCTGCTGCTGCTATGGGTGTTTACAACCTCGCGCTTCAAGAACCGAATGCAGCTCTTGCTACCGGCACGGTTGGCGTTGCCTGCAAATATCTGCTCGGTAATGTCGGCGGCATCATAGCTTTGCTTGGAGTAATCGTTTTGCCTATCACTTCCGGCGATACGGCTTTGCGTGCTCTTCGTTTGAGTTTATCCGAAACGCTGCATATCGATCAGTCTACCAGCTTTAAACGAATACGACTGGCTATTCCTATTTTCCTTTTAGTAGTTGTTATTCTGGTCTTTGCCAAAACCAACAGCAACGGTTTTATGATTCTGTGGCGTTACTTCGCATGGGCTAATCAGGTTCTGGCTCTGTTCGCATTTCTGTGTATTTCTGCATGGATGCTTGAACATGGCAAGAGTAAATGGGTATGGATGCCTCTTATTCCGGGCGGCTTCTACGCTTTCATCTGCTCTACTTATATCGCTAACGCTCAAATCGGTTTCCACATTCCGTGGGCAATCTCATATGTCATCGGTACGGTTTGCGGTATAGGATATATCGCCGGATGTTATACGTTCGGCAAGAGGCGTGCTGCCAGATTGTCCGGTTCTGAAAAAATACCGACTACATTAAATGAATAAAATAAAAGAATAAAAGAATAAAAGAATAAAAGAATACGAAGAATCCCGCGTCAAAAAACGCGGGTTTTCTTTTTGTTTGCCATAAATGCGCATTTTTCAACGTTTTTTCGGGGAAACGGTTCGTAATCGTTGCGCGGTCCGTGCGTTATTCCATATAAAAAACGACGTGACCGAAATCACGCCGTCTTTCTTAAAGAATCTTTTCTACAGGAACTGACCTTCAAAAAGTTTTTCATACGTCTCGTAACGTTCTCTTGCATTTCTCTCTGCTAAGCTGAAGAGCTCATTAGCTCTGTCAGGGAATTCCTGTTTAAGCGAAGCGTATCTAACCTGACCCAGGATAAAGTCTCTGAAGCTTTCTGATGGCTCTTTTGAATCCATGATAAACGGATGTTTGCCCTGCTCTTTGAGACTTGGGTTATATCTGTATAAGTGCCAATATCCGCAATCAACCGCATCTCTGATATTTTCCTGAGCCTTGTTCATGCCCTTCTTAATACCGTGGTTGATACATGGAGCGTAAGCAATTATGATTGACGGGCCATCATAAAGTTCTGCTTCTGTAACAGCCTTTATAAACTGGTTGTAATCTGAACCCATACCTACCTGAGCTACGTATACATAACCATAAGTCATAGCGATAAGACCTAAGTCTTTCTTCTTTATCTTCTTGCCGGATGCCGCAAATTTAGCAACAGCCGCTGCCGGTGTAGCCTTTGAAGCCTGACCACCAGTATTTGAATATACTTCCGTATCAAATACGAGAATATTTACATTTTCGCCTGATGCCAGAATATGGTCTAAGCCGCCATATCCGATAT
>CAVIBE010000032.1:0-2343 GCA_963640885.1 Oscillospiraceae bacterium
GCATATATCAGCGCACAGCCGGCTCCGGCCAAAATAGCCGCAATAACGGTGAGATATGGATTTGATGTGCCATATGCTGCTAAAAATCCGAGCACCGCGCCCATCAGCATCATTCCTTCTACACCTAAATTGAGGTTTCCTGCTTTTTCCGTAAGCAGCTCACCTACGGTAGCAAACAACAGCGGAATACCCGCTACAACACAGGATGCCAGGAAAGTTTCCATACTATTCCACCTCCTTGCCGGAATGTCTGTTTAATTCCACTTTATATTGTATAAAGAATTCGCTTCCTATTACGAAGAACAGGATGAGACCCTGTACAACCGAAGATACCGAGCTCGATACGCCCATCGCAATCT
Source organism: Oscillospiraceae bacterium (assembly GCA_963640885.1). Classification (GTDB taxonomy): domain Bacteria; phylum Bacillota; class Clostridia; order Peptostreptococcales; family Anaerovoracaceae; genus UBA1739. The sequence goes on from CAVIBE010000032.1 coordinate 360, forward strand.
GCAAATATGCGCCGCCTTGAAGCAATCCAGCGAAAACTACGCATACAAACAGACATACTATCGGATTGAGTTTTGACAGCCATGCAGTGATGATTGCCGTAAATCCGTAGCCGTTAGCTATGCCCGCTACCAGAGTTTTTTCAACAGCCGAAGCCTGAATCATTCCTACTGTACCGCAAAGACCGCCGGATATCAGCATCGCGATTACTATGATTTTACTGATATTCATGCCCGCATATCTCGCAGTTTCATAAGACTGACCGACAACAGTTATCTCATATCCTTTTTTTGTATGGTTCATGAAGAAATAAACAAAGGCAACGCACAGAATAGCGAAAATCCAGCCTACATTTATTCCGAACACTGACGGCAGCACGCAAATGCTTCTGAACTGTGCGATTCGCGGGAATCCGCCTCCATTCGGGTCTATCCACGGTCCATACTGAAGATAGGTTACAAATTTGATTGCAACATAGTTCATCATCAAAGTAAAAATGGTTTCGTTTGTACCAAGCTTTGCTTTGAAAATTGCAGGAATGAAAGCCCAGACAGCGCCGCAGATAACGCCAGCCACAAACATCAGCAGAAGCACCAGCCCGGAAGACATACCGTCAGGCACGTTCAATGCAACAAAGGTTGCGCCGAAAGCGCCCATCGTTATCTGGCCTTCAGCACCGATGTTCCAAAAGTTCATCTTAAATGCTACTATTATACCTAATGAGGCTATAGTCAGCGGAATGGCTTTTACTATAGTCTGTTTTACTCTCAGCTCGGTTCCGATTGAACCGTCTATTATAGTTTTGAATATTTTAAGAGGGTCAAGGCCGAGTATCGCAAGTACCAACCCGGCGCATACAAGTGAGAGAAAAATAGCCAATACTCTGATAAGTATTTCTGTCTTTCTGCTCATATCCGCTCTTTTTGAAAGCTTAATCGGATTAGTCATTCAGCATCTCCCCTCCTTCCTCAGATTCTGTTTCATTCATGTTGTGACCTGTCATCAGAAGCCCGATTTCATCTTTGGTTACCTTATCAGGATCTACGATTCCGGTAACTTTTCCATGGCACAGCACCAATATCCTGTCGCATAAATCCATCAGCACGTCCAAATCCTCGCCGACAAACAAGACGCCTACGCCTTTTTTCTTTTGCTCGTTCAACAAATCATAAATTTTATACGAAGCGCCGATATCAAGTCCCCTTACAGGATAAGCAGTTATAAGCACTTTCGGTGAGGAATCAATCTCTCTGCCAAGAAGCACCTTTTGTATATTTCCTCCGGAAAGCTTTTTAACCGGAGTATATACATCCGGCGTCTGAATATCGAGCTCTTCCACTATTTTCTTGGATTTTTTAACACATTCAGCTCTTCTTAGGATAATTCCCTTCTGATTCTGATAATCTTTAAGGATTATATTATGAACTATGTCCATGCTCGCTACCAGACCCATGCCGAGCCTGTCTTCCGGAATAAATCCCATTCTGATTCCTAATCTGATAACATCTCGAGGCGATTTTCCGACGATATTTTCGTTATTGAAAAAGATTCTGCCCTTTTCCACTTTGGCAAGAGCCGCTATAGCTTCACAAAGCTCTTTCTGTCCGCTGTTTGCAACCCCGGCAACGCCTAAAATCTCATGGCTTGAAAGGTCAAAGCTCACGTTGTCGAGAGCATTCTTGCCATCCGGGTCAAGAACGGTAAGCTCGTCCACAGAAAGCAGCACCTGCTTATCCTCAATTTTATCTTTAGTTATACTCAGGTCTACTTTTTTGCCTACAACCAGCTCTATCAGCTCTGATGTGCCAACCTCTGAGGTAACGAGAGTTTTGACGGAATGACCTTTTCTCAGAACCGTAACACGGTCGGATATTTCCATTACCTCATTCATCTTATGAGTTATGATAACCACGGCGCAGCCCTGGTCTCTCATATTTCTGATGATTTTAAACAGTTTTTTTATCTCCTGAGGAGTAAGTACAGCGG
>CAVIBE010000033.1:0-3637 GCA_963640885.1 Oscillospiraceae bacterium
GTGCTAATCTTTCAAAAAATTTTGGACATTTTCAAATTCGCTTGACATGGTTTTATTAATTTTTTTTGATGGATAATTTGTGACAATTTGGTGTGTTTTTTGCGGCTTATCGCTGGTCAGTTGCCATAGACGCCCTCAGAAAATCTTATGGTTACAATATCGGCAATCGCCTTTTCATACGACTTTTTCCATTCATTTATATAAAACTTTTCTATAAGCGAATCTTTTTCTTTAAACTCCGGCTCACCTGTTTTAAGCACGAGAACAGGCTCTCCGTAAGCCTCATCATTTTTTATCTCAAATTCAGGATTCAAAATCTTTTTTACCCTAACTCTTGTAAAAAGAGCTTCATTGTCCTTAGGCACTGTGCCTAAAGACTCTACAAGGTATTTCGCAGCAAGATTATCAATATTTTCATCAATTTTCACTTTCATTTTCATCACCCTTATATAAACCCCTCATACAATAAATTCACGGATAACATAATTGGCAAAATCCAGTCCTTTTCTCGTCAGCCTTATGTATCCGTCAGGCTGCTCCAAAAGACCTTCTTTTTTCATCTTTTCGATTGGCGCAAAATACTCCTTCATCAAATCACAGCCTGTAAATTCTTTAAAATATTTTTCGCTTATGCCCTCAATCTTTCTCAGACCGGTGAATATAAACTCTTCCATATTATCTTTTTTATCATTATAATTTATTAGCTTATATTGCTCAGGCACTCTAAATCCGCCTTGTTCGCCCTTTTTAAGCGATTTTGATGAAGTGCATTCGTTTTTTGCATATATTCGGCTATACTTTTCTAAATCATCCGTATTGCAAAACCTCGCTCCATCTATGAACGAATGAGCTCCAAGACCAAAGCCTACATAATTTTCCATATTCCAATATTTCAGATTATGCTTCGACTCTTTTCCCGGAATTGCCGCATTTGAAATTTCATAGTGGCGATAGCCGGACTTTGCGAGCTTTTTCAGCGCAAAGCTATACATTTTTCTGTCCGTTTCATCGTCTGTCACATTAAGCTTTCCGGCTTTAAAATCCTCATAAAAGAGAGTTCCTTCCTCTATTATAAGGCTGTAAAACGAAATATGCTCAGGTTTTAAGCTGATAACATCTTCCAGGGTTTTCTCCCAGGTTTTCTCTTGCTGAGCTGGCAATGCAAACATCAAATCCGTATTTATATTGTCAAAACCGGCTTCGCGCAAAATCGTAAAAGTTTCATAAAACTCACGACTTCTGTGGATTCTCCCAAGCCGTCTCAAAAGTCCGTCATCTAAAGACTGCACACCCATGCTTATACGATTTATTCCGAGCGTTTTATAAGTGTCTGCCTTTTCCCTGTCCATAGTTCCCGGGTTTATCTCCGTCGTGATCTCACAATCGCTCGACAGTTCTATCGAATCTCTTACGACAGACATGAGCTTTTCTGTAAGCCTTACATCGAGCACTGACGGAGTTCCACCTCCAATAAATACAGAATCCGCTCTGACGCTTCGTTCTTCGCAAAAAAGGCGGATTTCATTGCACAGCCTGTCTATATATCGCTCTTTGTCAGCCTCTGTTGCCGAAAACGAGAGAAAATCGCAGTAACTGCATTTTTTTACACAAAAGGGTATATGAATATATACCCCTATATTGCCATTATTTTTCATCATATTTCAAAACCGCTGTAAAAGCCTCCTGCGGAACTTCTACCGAGCCAAATTGTCTCATACGTTTTTTACCTTCTTTTTGCTTTTCAAGCAGCTTTTTCTTTCTCGAAATATCACCGCCATAGCACTTTGCAAGCACGTCTTTTCGGTAGGCTCTTACAGTCTCTCTGGCAATTACCTTTGTTCCGACCGACGCCTGAATAGGCACTTCAAACTGATGCATAGGTATGATTTCTTTCAGCTTTTCGCAGACAAATCTGCCTCTCGCATAAGCCTTGCTTTCGTGAACTATCATCGAAAATGCGTCCACAATCTCTTTGTTGAGCAGTACGTCCAATTTTACAAGTTTGGACTGTTCGTATCCGATAAACTCATAATCAAGCGAACCGTAACCGCGGGTCTTTGATTTGAGCGCGTCAAAAAAGTCATAGATAACCTCGTTCAAAGGCATTATATATTCGAGTACAACTCTGTTTTCGTTTATATATTCCATATGCTTCATCCTGCCGCGTCTGTCCTGACAGATTTCCATTATAGCGCCTACGTATTCGTTAGGAATCATTATGCTTGCCTTAACCATAGGTTCTTCCATTTTAGCAATTTCTACCGCATTAGGCATATTTGACGGATTCTGAATCATAAGCTCTTCGCCGTCAGTTTTTGTAATTCTGTATATTACGCTCGGCGACGTCGTTACGATTGAAAGATTAAATTCTCTGTCAAGTCTCTCGACGATAATTTCCATGTGAAGCAGTCCCAAAAATCCGCATCTGAAGCCGAATCCCAAAGCCTGTGAAGTCTCAGGCTCAAACACGAATGCTGCATCATTTACCTGAAGCTTTTCGAGCGCGTCCTTGACAGCCTCGTATTTTTCCGTGCCTGCCGGATAAATACCGCAATATACCATCGACTGCACCTGTCTGTAGCCCGGAAGCGCTTCAGCCGTAGGCTCATCGTTGTTGGTTATCGTATCGCCGACTCTTGCGTCAGCAACCTGCTTTATACTCGCAGTTATGTATCCTACTTCGCCTGCTTTCAGTTCTTTGAAAGGAACAGGTCCGGGTGCCAGAATTCCAACCTCAGTAACTTCATAAACCTTGCCCGTAGCCATAAGACGGATCATGTCGCCTTTTTTAATTTTGCCTTCAAATATTCTTGTATAAATTACAACGCCTTTATAATTATCATAAACCGAATCGAAGATAAGAGCTTTAAGAGGTGCGTTCTCATCTCCCGTGGGCGCAGGGATTTTCTCAACTATCGCTTCAAGAAGAAGATCTATATTCAGTCCTTCCTTTGCGGAAACCTGCGGAGCGTCGTGCGCTTCGATTGCCAGCATTTCCTCAATCTCGTCTATCGCCATCTGTGGATCTGCGCTTGGCAAATCAATTTTATTTATGACAGGCAGGATTTCAAGCCCTTCGTTCGCCGCAAGATAGGCATTTGCCATAGTCTGAGCTTCAACGCCCTGGGTCGCATCAACTATAAGGAGCGCTCCCTCACATGCTGCAAGGCTTCTCGATACCTCGTATGTAAAGTCAACGTGACCGGGAGTATCGATGAGATTGAAAATATATTCGTTGCCGTCTTTTGCTTTATAAACGACTCTTGTTGTCTGCAATTTTATTGTTATTCCGCGCTCTCTTTCAATATCCATGTTATCAAGGAACTGCTCTTTCATATCACGCTGCGAAACAAGACCGGTCTTTTCGAGCAGCCTGTCCGCCAACGTAGATTTACCATGATCTATGTGTGCTATTATACTAAAGTTTCTTATATAATCCTTATAAGACATTTCTTTCCTCCGATGTTTTAATGTATCAATTATAATGTGAAAACTCTTTCGTTGCAAGCTATTTGACGTTGAGTTTTATTTTCCAAATATTTCAAATTTTCAACCTGTCTCATCTCTTCCCGCCACTTCGCTTCGTTTTTCTTCATTTTTATTTGTTTTTAGACGTTTTTGCCTTAAATATAACTTG
>CAVIBE010000034.1:0-2791 GCA_963640885.1 Oscillospiraceae bacterium
GCAAATATTTAAACGCACGTAATTCGTACAAAACCTATTATAACAAATCCCGCAAAAAAGCGAAAGAATTATTTAAAATTTTTTTCTGAATGATATAATGTATTTTATAAATAATAATTGCAGCTAAAGTTTTTTAACCGTATCAAGGGTACGGTTGCGACAGGAGGGATCAATATGGATTCAAGAGTTTCAAAATTGGCATATACATTGGTACATTATTCCACAAGAATCGAAAAAGGCGAAAAAGTTCTTATTTCGTATAACGGAGCAAGCGCCAAACCGCTTGTAAAAGCGATAATTCGCGAAGTATATAATGCAGAAGCTTTTCCATATGTGGAAGTTCTTGATTCGGAAATCAACAGAGAGATAATTTTAGGATGTTCGAGCGAGCAGCTTGAATTTATGAAAGAATACGAGATGTGTCAGATGAAAGGAATGGATGCGTATATCGGGATCAGATGTCCGGACAATATTTCAGAGCTGTCCGACATTCCGGCTGACATAATGAATCTTTACAGCAAGGCGCTCAGACCTGTTCAGGATTACAGAGTTAATGAGACAAAGTGGGTCGTGCTCAGATACCCTAACGCCTCAATGGCGCAGCTGGCCAATACAAGTTTAGATGCTTTTGAGGATTTTTATTTCAATGTATGCAATCTGGATTATTCAAAAATGTCGGATGCAATGGATTCGCTCGTGGAGCTTATGAATAAAACCGACGTTGTGAGAATTACAGCTCCGGGAACCGACCTCACTTTCTCAATTAAAGGCATAGGCGCTGTCAAATGCGATGGCGGCAGAAATATACCGGATGGCGAGGTTTATTCTGCACCGCGCAGATTTTCGGTTGACGGACACATAACTTACAATACGCCTTCCACTTATCAGGGCTTCACTTTTGAAAACATAAAGTTCGTTATCAAAAACGGTCAGATTGTCGAGGCTACGTCAAATGATAATACGAGAATAAACAAGCTTCTCAACACAGATCCGGGTGCAAGATATTTCGGGGAATTTGCGATTGGCGTAAATCCATACATTCTCGATCCGATGAAAGATATACTTTTCGACGAAAAAATATCCGGAAGCATTCACTTTACGCCGGGGCAATGTTATGAAGACGCTTTCAACGGAAATATGTCCTCGATTCACTGGGATCTCGTGCTGATACAAAGAGAAGATTACGGCGGAGGCGAAATCTGGTTCGATGACGTTCTGATCAGAAAAAACGGAATATTCGTTATTCCTGAGTTGGAGTGCCTAAACCCGGAAAAACTCAAATAAAAAACTGAGGGTCTGTCGCATCATGGTTTAATCCCATGGCACAGACCCTTTACTTTTATGCTCTTACGCTTATAATTTGCTTATCTTTTGCTCGCGCTTTACAGCTGAATCCCGCTTTTTCTCAAAAGATTTTTCAAAAAACAAGGACGGATATATAAATACATCCGTCCAATTTCCCGAATATTATTCAGCCTCTTTGATAACTTCCTTACCATTGTAATATCCACAATTAGGACAAACTCTGTGAGCAAGCTTAGGCTCGTGGCACTGTGGGCACACTGATAATCCCGGAGCACTCATCTTTGAGTTAGAAGCTCTTCTCTTATCACGTCTTGCAGCAGACGTTCTGTTCTTTGGAACTGCCATTAATGATACACCTCCTTATCCATAACAAAATTATAGATTACCTGTCCGGAAACAGATTCTTTAACATTGCAAATCTGTCATCTATTTTTTCTTCTTTGCAACTGCATTCCGAGGTGTTCAAATTCGTTCCGCAAACGGGACATAAACCTTTGCATTCCTCGTCACACAAGAACGTCAACGGTAATTTCAGCTGGAGCAGGTTGATGACAAACTCCTCCAAATCAAAGCCTTCACCGATCGGTTCTATAACTAAATCATAGTCTTCTTCTCTGCCTTCAGCAAATACGACTTCATCAAAATCGTAGTCAATCTCCTCTGTAACCGGTGCAAGACACCTGTTGCAGAGCGTATTTATAGTCGTACTGAAAGAACCCGAGAAAAATACTACATCATCTTCTAATCTGTACAATTTTCCGTTTATGGAAACCGGCTCAGAAAAAACGATTTCATCGCTGCCTCTTTGCATAGATTTCAGAGAGAGGGTTTCGTCTACCGTCAACTCATCGTATTTCTTTGCAAGAAGACCTGCTAAATCCTTTATCATAAGAGCCACCTCCCAAACGTAACCGTAACGTATAGATTATACTTTTATATGCACCTTATGTCAAGGTTATTTATAATGTTTAATCAAAATCCGATTATTCAGCTTTTTCAGCATCGTGAGCTGTAACAACAGCTACAGTATCTCTTGCAATCATTAATTCTTCGTTTGTCGGGATAAGGAGAATCTTGATCTTTGAATCTGCTGCACTGATGATTGTTTCTTCGCCTCTTACGTTATTTCTTTCAGGATCTAACTTGATTCCGAGGTTTTCCATGTTGCTGCAGATCTTAGCTCTCATGCCGATAGCGTTTTCGCCGATACCTGCTGTAAATACGATAACGTCTGCGCCGTCTAATTCTGCGAGATATGCACCGATGAAGCTCTTGATTTTCTGTGCGAAAATGTCGAGTGCTAACTGTGCTCTGTCGTTTCCTGCTGCTACTGCGTCTTCTAAGTCTCTGAAGTCGCTGCTTACGCCTGAAATTCCGAATACGCCTGATTTTCTATTGAGGATTCTGAGCATTTCTTCAATGGATAAACCTTCTTTTTCCATGATGAACTCAAGAATTGCAGGGTCGATACCGCCTGATCTTGTTC
>CAVIBE010000035.1:0-3151 GCA_963640885.1 Oscillospiraceae bacterium
CTTCAGGCGTAGGCGTTGAAAAGACATTCCCTGTTCATTCACCGAAAATCGAAAAAATCGACGTAGTAAGACACGGCTTCGTAAGAAGAGCTAAGCTCAACTACATGCGTGAGAGAACTGGTAAATCTGCAAAGATCAGACCGGAAAAGAAAAAGTAATAACGATGAAAAGGAGTCTTTTGCGAAAGACTTCTTTTTTTCTAAGGAGAAGAATAAATGGCCAACGAGCATATAAACTGGTACCCGGGACATATGAAAAAAACCCGGGAGCTGATACAGGAAAATCTCAAACTTGTAAATGCAGCTATAGAAATATTTGATGCGAGGATTCCGATATCGAGCAAAAATCCGGTAATAGATGAACTCATAAAAAATAAAAAGCGGATAGTCATACTCAATAAAAGCGATTTGAGCGACCCTAAGGCAAACGACGCCTGGGTAAAGCATTTCAAGAGCATGGGCGCCGAAACTGTGTGCATGAATGCGCTCACCGGAACAGGAATGTCGGAGCTTTACAAAGTGATGAACCGCATTAAAGATGAAATAAATAAAGATTCTGTCAGAAAAAAACCTTTCAGAGCTATGATAGTAGGAATTCCGAATGTCGGAAAATCCTCACTTATAAATCGCATAGCTGGCAAAAAAAGCGCAAAAACAGGCAACCGTCCCGGAGTAACGAGAGGAAAACAATGGATAAATCTTCAGGATCAGATTCAGCTTTTGGACACACCGGGCATATTATGGCCTAAGTTTGAGGACAAAAATGTTGCACTGAAGCTCTCGTTTGTAGGTTCGATCAAAGACGAAATACTTGACAGAGAAGACCTCACAATCGAGCTCATAAAATATCTTCAGAAAAACTATCCACAGCTTCTGATAGAGCGATACAAGCTCGAATCCGTTGACGGCGAAGCTTTGGAAGTTATGGAAGCAATCTGCGAGAAAAGAGGCTTTATCATGTCGGGAAAAAGATATGATTATGCAAGAGCCGCAAGAACTGTAATTGACGAGTTTCGCGCAGGTAAAATGGGGCGAATAACCCTTGAAATGCCGCCGGAAAGGATATAAAAATGACAAAAGAGGAAAGACGGATTATAGAAGAAGAGCGGCTTGAAAAAATGAAATCCTTTGAACGGGAAATTTTAGGCGATGACGTAAAGCTTTATGCCGGCATAGACGAAGTAGGACGAGGTCCGCTTGCGGGTCCTGTTGTTGCTGCAGCAGTGATTCTGCCGGAAGATTTTGATGTTCCCGGAATAAATGATTCCAAAAAACTTTCTGAAAAGAGAAGGGAAGAGCTGTTTGAAATTATAAAAGAAAGAGCTGTTTCATACTCTTTTGGAGTGGTTGACAACAGGATTATTGATGAGATAAATATTTTGCAGGCGACAAAAGTGGCTATGAAAAAGGCTGTGGAGGGACTGGAAATCAAACCTTATCACCTTCTTATAGACGCTGTAAAGTTAGAAGACGTTGAAATACCACAGACTGCGATAATAAAAGGCGACGAAAAATGCCTTGCGGTAGCTGCTGCCTCAATAATGGCTAAGGTTAGCAGAGATCACATGATGGAAGAATATTCTGAAATCTATCCCGGATATGCTTTTGAAAAAAATAAGGGCTACGGAACAAAGGCGCATTATGAGGGGATTGAGCAAAACGGAATAAGCCCGATTCACAGAAAAACTTTTTTGAAAAAGCTTTTTGAATAAATAAATTTAAAAAATCCGGCAGGAGTTTCGGATCTTGAAATTAACGGTGGAGCAGATGGAAAATATAAAAGCTTTCACAACTGAATATGATTTGTATCTTCAGGACGAATCCCGCAAGCGAGGATATGCTGACAGCATCTCTTTTCCGAAAAATGCGAAAGAAATATCTGAAATACTTAGCAGCTGCTTTGCAAAATCAATACCTGTGACAGTACAGGGCAGCAGAACAGGAGTTGGCTCCGGTGCAGTGCCTTTAGGAGGTCACGTGATGAGCATGGAAAAGCTCAGAACTTTGAAAATGAGTGCTGACGGAAACTCGGTCATAGCCTCGGCGGGGCGCACTTTGAATGAGATAAATGAATTTGTGCGAAAAAGTACAGGCGACAGGCTCTTTCTTCCGCCTGATCCTACCGAAGGGACTGCCAGCGCAGGAGGTATTGTATCATGCAATTCTTCGGGCGCAAGAACCTACAGATATGGCGCAATGAGGGATTATGTGAAAAGTCTGAAACTGGTGATGGCTGACGGAGCTGTTATAAAAATCGAGCGTGGAAAATATTTTGCAAAGCGCAGCACGCTCGAAATTTCAGACGCTAAAGCTTTTGTATATTCGCATGAAAATGAACATACATCCAACATAGGTGGTGATGGGGTTGCCGTCATCGGGGCGGGCCACGAACCGCCAACAAAATTAATACGCATAGATTTGCCAAAATACAAAATGCCGAATGTTAAAAACGCAGCCGGATATTATGTTCGCGATAATATGGATGTAATCGACCTTTTTATCGGAGCAGAAGGCACACTCGGCGTGGTTAGTGAAGTTGAATTTAAACTCGTCAAAAAACCGGCGCTGATATGGGGAGTAATTTCGTATTTTCCAAAAGAAGAAATGGGAATCCGATTTGCACAAAACTTAAAATCAGAAGACCCGAGATTCAAAAAAGAAAATAGCGAAAATTGCCGGGATAAGAGCGGTAAGCCTGGCGAAAATATAATGTCAATAGAATTTTTTGACTGCGGTTCGCTCAAGCTTTTAAGAGAAAAAGGCTGGAAAATATCAAAAAATTTCAGCGAAGCTGTTTTTATAGAATTAAAAGCCGAAAACATGGGCGATATGATTGAAAACCTGAAATTAGTTGAAAAATGCATAATAAAAGCAGGTGGCAATCCGGATGATGCAAAGGTTTCCGGGACGAGAAGCTTTCAGGATTTTAAAAAAATGCGCCATGCGACGCCGGAAGCTGTGAACGAAAAAATAGCGCTGGCTAAACAAAGGTGTCCTGTTGTAACAAAGCTTGGAAGCGATATGTCAGTGCCGCCCGAATATTTCAACGAAACAGTTGCTATGTACAAGGCTGATTTAAAAAAAGCCGGGCTGGATTATGTGATTTTTGGTCACATAGGAAACGAGCATCTTCACGTGAATATAATAAGCCA
>CAVIBE010000036.1:0-431 GCA_963640885.1 Oscillospiraceae bacterium
ATCATATATTGTATTGTAAACAAATTTTGAAATAAAAACCTGAAGGAGTGAGAGAAAGTATATGGCTATAGTTAAACCTTTTAAAGCTTTAAGACCGGCGCCCGAATATGCGGACAAGGTGGTTTCCCTGCCTTATGATGTTATGAACCGCAAGGAGGCTGCTGAAATGGCGAAGGACAATCCTTACAGTTATCTGCATATTTGCAGAGCTGAAATTGATATGCCTGAGCAGGAAAATCCTTATGACAGATCTGTTTATGAAAAAGCTAAATCCAATATCGCTGATTTTTACAACAAGGGTATTTTTATCAGAGAAGAAAAGCCTGCTTATTACATATATCGTCAGATTATGAACGGGCGCGTTCAGACCGGTTTTGTCGGCTGTGCTTCTATTGATGATTATCAAAATAATATCATTAAAAAGCATGAGC
>CAVIBE010000036.1:441-4453 GCA_963640885.1 Oscillospiraceae bacterium
CTCACCAGACACGAAAAAGAGCTGGATCGTATCAACCATTTTGATATCTGTGATGCTGACACTGAGCCTGTTTTCTTCACATACAAGCAGAATCCTAATCTTGCGCGTATAATTTCCGATACTGTAAAAAACGCTCCGGTATATGATATTACTGATTTTATGAATGTATCTCATATGCTCTGGGTGATAACTGATGAAAATGTATGCGCTGAAATTGAAAAGATTTTCAAGGATCAGGTTCAATATATGTATATTGCTGACGGGCATCATCGTTCTGCTTCGGCTGTTAATGTTGGTATGAAGCGCAGAAAAGAGCATCCTGATTATACAGGTTCGGAAGAATTTAATTATTTCATGGCTGTAATGTTCCCTGATGAGGATTTGGCTGTTTTTGATTACAATCGTGTGGTTAAGGACTTGAATGGAAATACAAAAGAGGAATTTTTAAATAAGATTTCTGAAAAATTTGATATTGAAAAGGTCGGCGATAAGGCTTACAGACCTGAAAAGCTTCATACTTTCGGTATGTATCTGAGTGATGGATGGTACAAGCTTTCGGCTAAGGAAAATATTTTTGATGCAGCTGATCCTATAGATTCGCTTGATGTTTCGATTCTTCAAAACAATCTTCTTTCTCCAATTCTCGGAATCGGTGATCCGCGAACTGACAAGCGTATTGATTTTGTCGGTGGTATCAGGGGTCTGGAGGCTCTTGAAAAACGTGTTTCCGAGGATATGACTGTGGCATTTTCGCTTTATCCGGTTTCGATTGCTCAGCTTATTGCTGTTGCGGATGCAGGGCTTTTGATGCCGCCTAAATCGACCTGGTTTGAGCCTAAGCTCGGAAGCGGTTTGTTTATTCATGAATTATAATTATAAAAAAGGAACGGTCACCGCGACCGTTCTTTTTTTGGAAGTGCGTATTTTTCAACGATTCGTTATACGAAATGGTTCATAGCCGTTTCGTATAAACGTCCTACATTTTCTGCAATAATTCCGCCTTTTTTGCAGAAAATTCTTCTTCTGATAAAATCCCCTCATCTTTTAATTCCGATAATTTTTTGATAGTATCAATTACTTCTTCAGCATTATTCTTATGAGAAAACGACTCGGAATTTTCACCTCTATTGTAATTCAAGGCTTTTCCCGATAAATTTGCATTATATTTTTCAACAAATCCATTCAGATCAGACTGGATGAGTATCGTCGCTACGATTCCCAAACCACATAGCGACAAAACAAGATATACCACTTCGTTGCTATCAATATGTATATTATAATTTGCTTCAGCAAACTCAGACATTCTCTTTGCCCTTGTATAATACCAATAAAGTACATAGAACGGTACAAGTAATATGCAAATAAGTTCTACTCCACAAGAAGTATCCCTTTTTTCAATGATTCTGATTTTTTTGCATATTCTATATAGCCATATGATATAAAATATTCCCAAAGTTACTACACTGAGAAGAACATTTGCAACTATATTCTCGCTCTTGAGCAGATACTCAAGCGAGCCTTCTGCCGTACAGGTTGGTTTTGCTACTGCTGTAGTTTGCGAATCAGAATTATTCCCTTCATTGTTCATATTTGCAATGTTCATATTTGCAATGTTCATATTTGCATTTTCTCCTGCCATCGTATTTTCTCCATTGTTCATATTTGTATTTCCTCCTGCCATACTTGCCGCTTCTTCATAAGAATACCCACGCGACGTTTTATCAGCAACATATTCGCCTTCAGGCTCACTACCCAATAAAACCAAAACTGCTCCGCCAAAATAACAGAGAATGCTGAGTATATAAATAGCCGGCAGACCATATATCAAATAGAATGCACAACGTACAGCTGTGATTATTCCGATTACCATAAACGCAAGCGCGCCAATCAGACACGCTTCGTTGGCATTTACGCTGCCAAGACTGTTGCCAAGATTTAAGTTTGCTCTAAAATTTATAACACCAATAACACAAAGCGTTGCATATATTGCTGCCGCAATCGCAAGAAATCCCAAGATTCCTGAATTAGCTAATGTTCCGTTAGCGAAATCGAAAAACGAATTTACCGCCAATACGATAAACGGTATAAAAAGCTTTATACGCTCCGTATATACTAAAAAGAAAAGCACACATATAGCTGCCGAAAGAACTAATTTCACAATACTGAAAACGTCCACATAATTAAACATGCTCCACAGCGCATACAAGCAATTGACTGAAAAAAGTATACAGCCGACCAAGAAAATATTACTGCCCTCTTTAGGTTTGCACATTATTCTATCCATGATTTTTCTCTCCTTATATTCCCGATAATTTTAATTTGACGAAACATGAACATTCAGATGGTTATATGGCATTTCAATACCATACTTATCAAAAGCCTTTTTCACGCCCTCTAAAAGCTTGTAATACCCAGTCCAATAATCATCCGTCTTAATCCATACTCTTACTACATATTCTATGCTGCTTTCAAGATAGCTCGATATCTTAACAAACGGCTCAGGTTCTTTGAGAAACTCCGGTATCTGCTCTACAGCCTCCATAATAGCCTTGTATACAGTCTCCATAGGCGCGTCATACGAAGCCGTAAAATGCAAATCCACCCGCCGCAGCTCTTCATATGTATAATTCGTTATTTTGCTTGCCGCTATATCCCCGTTAGGAATAAATATCAGCTTGTTATCAAAAGTCAAAAGCTGTGTATGAACCAGCCCAATCTGCTTTACAATTCCCTCGACGCCTCCGGCGTCAACATAATCGCCCACCTTGAACGGTCTCGACACCAGAACCATTATGCCGCCTGCCAGATTTGACAACACTCCCTGAACTGCCAGAGAAACAGCCAGTCCGATAACGCTGAAAACCGCCACCAGAGAGGTTACGTTTATACCCAGGCTCGCCGCCACTAAAAGTATCGTCACAAATAGCATGGCATACTTAAAAACAGACCTTATGAACACATGCAAACTGCGCTCGATTGCGCTTTTGTCCAGAAATCTGTCCATAAGTTTCAGCAAAATCTTAATTACCGCCACGCATATAACCAGTATAATGACTGCCGGTATAAGTTTTGATAAGCTGAACGCCTCCCAGGGAATCCCAAGCCCGTTTGCTACAGTTTCAACAGATTTTTCTACATTTTCAACCTGCTGTTCCACTTGCTCTTCCATTCTCTAACTCATCCCCTTATACTTATTACTTTTTGGCTTCTCCAGAGCTTTGCCTCTCAATCAGCCTGTGAGACAAAATTACAGTTCTTCCGTCATTCGGAATTACATTATTTTCATCTCCGTCATTTACAGACACTATCATGCTTACGGCCTCCGCCCCCATTCTTTTGAGAGGCTGGTGTATAACCGTCAATGACGGTCGGTAAAGCCCCGCAAGCTGAATGTCGTTAAATCCCACTACCGAAACATCTTCCGGAATTTTATAACCGTGGTCAACAAGCGCATCACATGCACCTATTGCCATTATATCACTTGTAGCAATTATTGCAGTAGGTATATTTTTCTTTTTTATAAGCTCACTCATGAGGACATAACTGTTCTCCGATTTGAATTCGCCATATTTAACCAGACTTCGGTCTATTGTAATTCCGTTTTCGGCAAGCGCCCGTTCAAAACCGCTGTACTGCTCAACACCACAAGCATCTATATCCATGCTGTTTCTGAAAAGCGCAATTTTTTTATGACCTTTTTCAATAAGATAGTTCGTTATTTCATAAGCAGCTCTGAAATTGTCTATCGATACAGTCGGGCATTTCAAGCCGCTGGTGCTTCGGTTCATCATGATAACCGGCACTTCGAGCGAATTTATCTTATCTACGGTCCCCGGTTTGAGACATTGAGTCATGACAATTATCCCGGCAAGATGGCGTTCCTCAAACATCGAAAGCAGCCTTATCTCATTCTGACTTTCGCCTCCCGAAGTGCAAAGCATAACATCGTAGCCTTTTTCGCTGCACATCTCCTCAATTCCATTCAGAATACCACCGTAGTATTGATTGCCCA
>CAVIBE010000036.1:4463-6772 GCA_963640885.1 Oscillospiraceae bacterium
GTTCCTCTATTGCTTCAATAACCTTGCGCCTCGACTTCTCACTGACAACAGACGCTCCGTTTATTACTCTCGATACAGTTGCAATTGACACACCGGAGCGTTCCGCCACATCTTTGATAGTGGGTTTCACAAGAATCGCCTCCTACTGTTTTTTTGAAGTTTTATGAAAAGCATACCAGAAAGCTGTTCCCACAAACAGAACGCCCCCTACTATGTTTCCAAGTGTTACAGGTATAAGGTTGCCAGCGACAAAATTGCCCCAATTAAGCGCTTCCACTCCTGCAACTTCAGCTCCGAATTGAGCCTTTGCCATTATACCTGCCGGAATAAAATACATATTCGCTACGCTATGTTCAAATCCCGAGGTTACAAATAGCCAGATCGGGAAAAATACTGACATTATCTTGCCCGGAATCGACTGCGCTGCAAACGACATCCATACAGCAAGGCAAACAAGCCAGTTACACAAAATTCCGGATATAAAAGCCGCGCCAAAGCTCAGATTCACCTTATTTAAAGCGATTTTTACAGTCATTATACCAAGAAGTCCGTCGCCGCTGTTCCAAAGTCCTGTCTGCATTACCATCAAAACTATAAGCACAGAACCGATAAAATTTCCGATATAAACCACAACCCAGTTTTTGAGCATCGCACCAAATCCGGCCTTTTTTTCATATACAGCCAGACAAATCAGCGTGTTGCCGGTGAAAAGCTCTGCGCCGGTTATAAGAACCATCATCAATCCTACAGCAAAAACAGTTCCTGCCAGAATTCGTCCAAGACCAAAAGTCGCCGGGTCTGACAAAAGGTTGAAAGCCGCCATATTTGAAGCCTGCGCTCCGAAAGCTATAAAAGAGCCTGCCATAATCGCAAGTATGAGCATCGGCACAAACTTTCTTTCCGCTTTAGCTTTTCCGGCTTCTATTGCAGCACCGGGAATTTCACCGGGTGTTAAAAACAGTTTATTCATTTGCTCTCCTCCATGCCGAAAGCGCAGCATGACGCAAAAGAATCATAGACGTCACAGCTCCGACGCCTCCCGGAACCGGAGTTATCGCTTTAACTACATTCTCAGCCTGAGAAAAGTCCACGTCACCAGTCATCCTGCCTTCCTCAAAATTTATTCCTACATCAATGACTGTGTTTTTCTCAGAAAAATATTCTCTGCCGAAAAATCCGGCACGCCCCACACCTGTCACTACTATATCTGCATTTTTTGTAAAATTTTTAATATTTTTTGTCTTTGAATGACAAACAGTTACTGTCGCATTTTCAGCCATGAGTAGCATCGCCAAAGGTTTTCCGAGCACCATACTGCGGTTTACTACAACAGCATCCGCACCGCTTAGCTCTACCTTATAGTATTTTAAAATTTCCACCACAGCTTCAGCCGTACACGGCGCAAAGCAGTCTTTTTCGCCTAAAAAAACTCTGCTGAGATTCTCAGGATTCATACAGTCTATATCTTTCCCGAAATCAATCATTTTGCAGATTTTCTTCTCATCAAGATGTTTAGGCAAAGGTCTGAAAAGCAAAATTCCGTCTATATCATCAGCCGAATTTATTTTCTTAAACTCTTTTTCAAATTCATCCTGTGAAATATCTTTTGCAAACTCAAAAGTCTGACATATGAGACCGACTTTTTCACAGTTTGCCAAAACCCGCTTCTCATAAGCAAGATCATCAGGATCAGCGCCAACTCTGACAATAGCAATCTGAGGATTAATGCCCCTCAGCCTGCACATTTCCGTTTTATGCATAATATCTTCTCTTATTTTAGCAGCCACAGCTGCCCCTTTTAATCTTTCAGACATTTTATCCCTTTCATAAATCAAATATTGTCTTCAACATATTTATAAATCTTTTCCGACATTTCAGCCGCCTGCGCAGTCAATCTGTCAATCTCAGCCTTGTAGCGAGCGTTCATTTCGGTATCTTTCATCATATTTATGTTTATAAGCGCGCTCAGTCTCGCGCTTTCGAGAGCCGCCCTGCAAAAAGCCACGCCGCAGCCAACATCGCTTAAAGCGAGCCTGCTGCCTTTAACAGCAAGCTCCTCGTGCATTTTTATCGCTTCAACGCATTTTCTCGCTATCTCAAGCGGAACATCAGCAGCCGGAATCAGTGCCTTTTGTATGGCATTTTCTTTTATGAGCTTTTCTTCATCACTCACAGCAGGTAGCTTGTATGCAGCCGCAAGAGGTTTGAATCCTTCAGCATCCTCATTTACGAGTTTTTTAAAATCTTCAATAAGCTCCTCAGCTTCGGCAATAATCCTTATTATATCATCCTGAAATTCAGCATACTTT
>CAVIBE010000036.1:6782-12169 GCA_963640885.1 Oscillospiraceae bacterium
CAATAGCTTCAGCAGCCGGAACTTTAGGAAGACCGGGCATCGTCATTATATCACCGGTCAGAACAACCAGAAATCCTGCGCCTACAGACGGTTTTACGTTTCTGACAGTTATCCTGAAATTAACAGGTCGTCCCGGCTTTTTAGCGTCATCCGAAATAGAATACTGTGTCTTGGCAACGCATATCGGCAGGTTTCCATAACCCAGAGCTTCTATCTCATCAATCTGTTTTGCGGAATTTCCTATAAAATCGACACCGTCAGCTCCGTATACGGTTTTTGCCAAAGTCTCAATTTTTTCTCTTACAGGAAGCTCGGTATCATAAATAAATTTGAAATTATTTTCCTCTTCATCAATAACTCTTATAACTTCCTCAGCCAGAGCTTTTCCGCCGGCGCCGCCCTTTGCCCATACTTGAGAAAGTACGGCATTTACGCCAAGCTCTTTGCATTTTTTCTCTATGAAATCCATCTCCGCTCTTGTATCAGTCGGAAATTCATTTATAGCTACTACAGCCGGAAGCCCGAAATTAACAGTTATATTCTCAACATGCTTCAAAAGATTTTCAATCCCGACTTCAAGAGCAGGAATATTTTCGTTATTCAAATCAGCCTTTGCAACTCCGCCGTGGTGCTTTAACGCTCTTGCGGTAGCAACTATGACTACAGCGTCAGGTCTCAGCCCGCTCATCCTGCACTTTATATCAAGGAATTTTTCAGCACCGAGGTCTGCACCAAATCCCGCCTCAGTAACAACATAATCGCCCAATTTCAGCGCAAGCTTTGTCGCCATAACGCTATTGCATCCGTGAGCAATATTTGCAAAAGGTCCTCCGTGAATAAATGCCGGTGTATGCTCAAGAGTCTGAACGAGATTAGGTTTAAGCGCGTCCTTCATGAGCGCAGCAACCGCGCCCTGAGCCTTTATATCTCCTGCTGTAACAGGTTTTCCTTCATAAGTATAGGCAATTATCATTCTTGCCACTCTTGCTTTAAGGTCTTCCAAATCAGAAGAAAGGCAGAGTACAGCCATAATTTCAGAAGCAACAGAAATATCAAAACCGTCCTCTCTCGGCGTTCCGTTGGCTTTTCCGCCAAGTCCGTCGACAACAAAACGAAGCTGTCTGTCATTCATATCCATGCAACGTTTCCATACGATTCTTCGCGGGTCTATATTCAAAGAATTTCCCTGCTGAATATGATTGTCAAGCATTGCCGCAATAAGATTGTTTGCAGTTGTTACCGCATGTATGTCTCCGGTAAAATGCAGGTTTATATCCTCCATAGGAACAACCTGCGCATAGCCGCCGCCTGCTGCTCCTCCCTTGACACCAAAGACTGGTCCTAGCGAAGGTTCTCTTAAAGCTATAACGGTTTTCTTGCCAACCTGAGAAAGCGCATCCCCTAGTCCAACAGTTGTAGTGGTTTTGCCCTCGCCTGCCGGTGTAGGAGTGATTGCTGTCACAAGAATAAGTTTTCCGTCATTTTTTTCTTCATATTCATTAAGAATGTTATAATCAATCTTAGCTTTGTATTTTCCGTAACATTCCACATAATCGTCCTTTATTTGCAATTTTTCCGCAATTTCAGTAATCGGACTCATTTGTGATTCCTGTGCAATCTGAATATCTGTTTTGCAATTCATTGACTTTCCTCCGTTTATAAATACAACTTATAAATATAACTTAATGCAGCCTTTGACAGCTTTTATAGCCAAATCGTTTATAAAATTAAAAGGCGACCCTGTCATACAGTGTCGCCAAAATAAATCGCTAAGATCTTCTTATCCTCTCACAGACTTCCTCTACAACATCATTTATTGTTCTCTTAGTGGTATCAATCAATATTGCATCCGGTGCTTTTCTGAGAGGATTCAGCGTTCTGTCAGTGTCATATTCGTCTCTCTTTTTGATCTCTGTATAGATTTCAATTTTGGATGCGTCATAACCCTTTTGTATCAATTCTTTATATCTTCTGTCCGCACGTTCGTCAACGCTTGCAGTAATAAAGAATTTAAATTGAGCATCCGGAAAAACACTGGTTCCGATGTCTCGCCCATCCATTACCACGCTTTCTTCTTCTCCGATTTTTCTCTGAGCTTCAATAAGCTTTTCCCGAACAACTTTCTTTTCTGCTACTTTTGAAACAATGCTGCTTATTTTGGGTGTTCGGATCTCATTTTCTACAGGTCTTCCATCCAACAGGATTTTTTTATCCTTAAAAGCTACCTCTGTCTCTTCCAACAGCTCGTTTAATTCATCATCATCATCTAAATCAATAAGTCTCTGGACACATTTGTATGCAATTGCCCTGTACATAGCACCAGTGTCAATGTACTCGCAACCAAATACATCGGCCAGAATCCTCGCGACGGTACTTTTTCCGGCACCCGCTGGACCATCGATCGCAATTATGAGTTTATTGCTCATAAGCCCCTCTCCTTTTCTGTATTATTTATGTAAATGCCTTATAAATCTTTATTATTCTCCCGTGATAATTATTCCCGCACCCATACGACCGGTTCTTCCATTATCTCGTCTGTGAGAATATAAAATATTTTCGCTGCATTTTGTGCAATATTTGCTGACCAAAACCTTAGAAGCTCCTGCTTCGGTCAATTGTATTTCGTTAATCTTTTTAAGATCAAGCATATATTTTCCGTTATCTTTTTTTATAGCGCACTCGTCTATGCGGTCAAATCCATTTTTGAACTCCTCATAGACTTCAGGTCCGACTTCAAAGCAACACAAACTTATCCCCGGACCTATCGCTGCAATTATATCCTGCGGTAAGCTTCCGAACTCTTTTTTCATTTTGAGCATTGTCTTCGAACCTATCTGCTTCGCTGTGCCCCTCCATCCGGCATGTGCAATTGCAATCACACGTTTTACCGTATCGAGAAAGAACAAAGGCAGACAATCTGCGTGAAGCGTACAAAGGAGCACATCTTTCAGATTGGTAGTAATTCCATCAGCGTTGTTTATGGTGAAATTATCTTCCTCTCTGATATCCTCCGACTGTATGCAGCAGACATGATCGCCGTGAACCTGTCTTACAAAACCTTCGGTAAATCCTGAAATCCCGACAGCCTCATACAATCTTTTTCTGTTTTCCGCCACATCCTCAGGCCGGTCGGCGGTATAGCCTCCAAAGTTCAGCGAACCGAACTCAGCTCTGCTCACGCCTCCAACTCTCGTCGTAAAAAAAGTTTTTATATTACTATATTTTTCAAATTCGGGCAAGTGAAAATACCACACCCCATTTTCAGCTTTTACAAGCTCAAATGGTTCTTTATACATCAACTTTTTTCCTTCTGAACTAATTTTTCAATTTCAGAAATAAAGGTATTTACATCCTTAAACTGTCTGTAAACAGATGCAAATCTTACATAAGCGACTTCATCAAGGTCAATCAGATGATCCATTATAACTTCGCCTATAACTTTACTCTTTATCTCTTTTTGCATCATATTGTTAAGTCCTCTCTCGATATCCGAAACTATCATTTCAATATCATCGAGAGATACCGGTCTTTTTTCACATGCTTTAATGATTCCGTTAAGCACTTTATTGCGATCAAAGACCTCTCTGCTGCCGTCTTTTTTAATAACGACTAAAGGAATTTCCTCTACTTTTTCATATGTTGTAAATCTTTTTTTACAATTTTCGCACTCCCGTCGTCTTCTTATTGCGTGACCTTCTTCCGTCGGTCTGGAGTCGATTACTTTGGTGTCTTGATTTTCACAAAATGGACATCTCATAATTATATCTCCGTTTTCTTTGTTAATACAAATATCTACTTTAAACTAGATTGTAACACATTATCTTGCGACTAGCAACTTTTTAATCGCATTTTCTAGTCCATCAATAGATAATTCAAACATCGGAAAAACGGATCCCACTCTTTCAATGGTAAAACTGCCGTAATCGTATTCCCAATAAGACTCTTTTATTGGATTCAGCCATACGACATGCGAAAAATGTCTCTTAACTCTCTCCAGCCACTCTATTCCCGGAATTTCGTTATAATGGCTGTAATAGCTGCTTCCGCCTCTGCTCATAAGCTCGCTCGGCGCCATCGACGCATCGCCGACAATTATAACCTTGTATTCACTGCTGAGATTTTTGAATATCCATTCCGTATCAATCCATTCTCCCCATCTGCAATGAGGCGTTTCATACAGATGGTCGTAAATACAGTTATGAAAATAGAACGTTTTTATATCTTTAAAGTGGTTTGATTTGTTTGCCGCCTGGAACAACATGCTGCACATCTGTGCATACGGAGTCATCGACCCGTCAGAATCAAACAGCAGCAGCACTTTTACAGTATTTTGTCTCGGTTTCTGGAAAACCAGGCTCAGCATACCGGCGTTATCGCAGGTTTCCTGAACTGTTCCTTCAACGTCAAGCTCTGTTTTTTCAGCATCAACTCTGCTGGAAAACTGTCTGAGTTTTCTGAAAGCCATCTGAAACTGTCTCGTATCGAGAATATTGTCCTGTCTGAAGTCTCTGAAGTTTCGCTCACCGGCAACCTTGACTGCAGAACGGTGTCTCGACTCTCCGCCTACTCTTATTCCGGCAGGATTGTAGCCGTTATGACCAAATACAGATGTTCCGCCTGTTCCTACCCAGTAATTTCCGCCCTGATGCGCCTCGGTCTGTTCCTGAAGTCTTTCTTCAAGCATTTTCAGAAGCTCGTCGAGCTCATAATGTGGAAATTCCTTCTTGAGCTTATCCAGCATATCTGCGGGTCTTATTTCTTCGTCGAGCCATTTCCAGACTTCGTCCGGAATATCGTCTGCTGTTTCTACGCCTTTGAAAAACTCTGCAAATGCCAAATCGAATTTATCAAAATCCGCCTCACTTTTTACAACTATGCTTCTGCAAAGATAGTAAAAATCGACCAGACTTGACCTGCACAGCCCCATGTCAAGCGCCTGAATCAAGGACATCCATTCATTCAGCGAAACCTTCAGGCCTCTTGCTCTTAATAAATAGAAAAAATTTATAAACATAGCTTACTATCTCCATCTGTAACCGGAATTGTTATTATTTTTTCTGTTTTTTACATCAAACAAAGTTTCCAAATCCTGATTTTTCTTGAGCAAAACTCCCACATACGGAATTTCGGTTTTGATTCGGTCAACTGAAACGCCGCTGAGTACCAATGCCTGAAGCCAGTCAAGAAGCTCTGATGTGCTTGGTTTTTTCTGAATATCTTTCATATTTCTTATCCAGTAAAAAGCCTCCATAGCATTTGCCAAAAGCTTGGATTCAATGTCCGGATAATGTACTCTTACGATTTCTTCCATTTTTTCTTCTGTAGGAAATTCTATATAATGGAAGATACATCTTCTCAGGAAAGCGTCCGGCAGCTCTTTTTCTGCA
>CAVIBE010000036.1:12179-12667 GCA_963640885.1 Oscillospiraceae bacterium
ATTTGATGTGATTATAACTATAGGTCTGTGCTTAGCTTTTATGGTTTCTTTTGTTTCCGGAATATGGTATTCCATCTTATCAAGCTCCCAAAGCAGGTCGTTTGGAAATTCCAAATCAGCTTTGTCTATCTCGTCTATGAGCATTACTACCTGTTTTTCTGCTGTAAAAGCTTCGCCTAATTTACCAAGCTTTATGTATTTTTTAATGTCGCTTACATCGCCTTCGCCAAACTGGCTGTCGTACAATCTCTGAACTGTATCGTAAACATAAAGTCCTTCCTGTGCTTTTGTCGTAGATTTTATGTTCCAGATAATAAGCTCCATGTCCATTGATTCTGCAATCGCCTCTGCGAGCATGGTTTTTCCTGTTCCCGGTTCGCCTTTTATAAGCAGCGGTTTTTGCAGCGCAACTGCAACATTTACTGAATTCATAAGCTCTCTTGATACTACATAGGTTGAGCTTCCTTTAAAATTGCTGACTTCCTTCA
>CAVIBE010000037.1:0-3467 GCA_963640885.1 Oscillospiraceae bacterium
GTCGTATACGCAAAATGATTTTCAAAACAAAAAATTATAATGTGTGAGGAGTAATCATGGAAAGTACCAATAAAATGATAATGCTGCAAATAAAAAAGAATGGAAAATTTGTAGAAGAAAAAGAATTTAAAGAAGGCACTTTATTGGCCGATATTGCGAAAGAATATGATAATGACAGCATATGCAGAATTCTGGTTGCGAATACTGAGAACCAAATAGTGGAACTGCATAAGAGGCTGAGTGCAAATGCGAAATGTATAGATTTTTTGACGGCAGAAAATTTTCATGGCTACAGATGCCTTGAGCGAGCTTTGCTTTTTCTTTTCGTCAGAACAGTAAGCGAAATCTGTGGCGTAAAAAGCGAAGTAAAAGTAGAACATTCTCTTGATAAGGGACTTTATTGTGAGATTGTGCCATATATCGGATGGATTGACGAAGAAACGCTGAAAAAAATAAAAGAAAGAATGAAAAATATAGTGGCAGCTGACGAAAAATTTGAAAAATTTGACCTGCCTTTAGCTGATGCTAAACGGATGCTTTCAGAGCAACACGATAAAGCAAAGATAGATCTTTTAGACTATCGTGATAAGGATACCGCCAAGATTTATAGAAGCGGCTGGTTTTGGGATTATTTTTACGGGCCGCTGCCGATGTCTACAGGCTGCGCTACCGTATTTGACCTGATGCTGCTCGGCAAAGGTATTCTGTTAAGGCTTCCGAATACGAAAAATCCGAGAGAGCTGCCGGAGCTTAAACATGACCGCATGATGAGAGAAATTTTCAAAGAATCTCACAAATGGATGGACCTTATCGAAATACCATATGTAGCTCAGCTCAACAAAACTATAGAAAACGATACCTACAGAAAAATAATACAGGTGTCGGAAGCGCTTCATGAGAAAAAAATTTCGCAGATAGCGGACGGCATAGCTACTATGAAAAAAAGAATAATTCTGATTGCCGGACCGAGTTCGTCGGGCAAGACTTCTTTTGCGCAGAGGCTGGCTGTTCAGCTTAATGTTCATGGAATAAAAACCTGCACACTTTCGACTGACGATTACTTCGTTGACAGAAGGCTTGTGCCAAAAGACGAGGAAGGAAAGTATAAGTTTGAAGATCTCGAAGCTGTAGACATAGAACTGTTTAATGAACAGTTAAATATGCTTTTGTCGGGCGAAGAAGTACAGCTTCCGGCATATGATTTTATCAAGGGTGAGAAGATATTCGGAAAACGTTCGGCGCGCATGGGTTTGAATGACACAATAATAATCGAGGGAATTCATGGCATGAATGACAAACTTACCGAGAAAATAAGAACGAAAGATAAGTTTAAAATTTATGTAAGCCCTCTTACTGCGCTGGGTATAGACGCTCATAACAGAATCCCGACATCTGATGCGAGACTTTTCAGACGTTTAGTCAGAGATTACAGAACCAGAGGTAAGAGCGCCAAAGCGACTCTGGCATCATGGAAAGATGTAAGAGCCGGAGAAGAAAAAAATATATTCCCGTTCCAGGAGGAAGCGGATGTAATGTTCAATTCGGCGCTGCCTTATGAGCTGGCGGTGCTCAAAAAATATGCTCGGCCGCTTTTGGAAGAGGTAACTCAGGATGAGCCGGAGTATCTCGATTCGCGGCGTTTGCTTAAATTGCTGTCGTATTTTCTTGAGCTGCCGGATGAACGGGCAATACTCAACAATTCGCTTTTGAAGGAATTTATAGGCGGTACATGCCTGTTTGAAGATTAATAATATGCACTTTATGTAGGACAATATTAGGAGATGTTATGGCTACAGTGAATTACTTGGAAGGATTAAATGAGAAACAGAAGGAAGCGGTTCTTTGCACAGAAGGACCGCTGCTGATTGTTGCAGGAGCGGGGAGCGGAAAAACTGCAACTATGACGAGAAGGATAGCGTATCTTATTGGAGAAAAGCGGGTTGCACCGTACAATATTCTTGCAGTGACTTTTACAAATAAGGCTGCAAACGAGATGAAAGAAAGGATAGAGCGCCTCACGGACGATACCGATGGTATGTGGGTGTTCACTTTTCATGCGGCCTGTCTCAGAATTTTAAGAAGTCATATCGACCGACTCGGATATGCAAAAGATTTTACCATATATGATACGGCGGATCAGAAAACTGTAATACGCGAATGTATTGCGGAACTTGGCGTTACCGAAAAAGAGTATCCTATACCCTACCTGCAAAGCATAATAAGCAGATGCAAAAATAAAGGCGAGTCTGCGAAAAGGCATAAAAATGAATCTGTGGGATTCAAGGATCAGATAGGCGCGGATGTTTATCTGAGATACGAAGAAAAGCTGAAGAAAAACAACGCTTTGGATTTTGATGATCTTTTGGTTAGAACCGTTGAATTATTCAAATCGTATCCGGATGTTTTGCAAATCTATGCTGACAGATTCAGATATATAATGGTGGACGAATATCAGGATACCAATGAAATTCAGTATCAAATAGTACACATGCTTGCCGGCGGGCACAAAAATATTTGCGTTGTCGGCGACGAGGATCAGTGTATTTATCAATGGAGAGGTGCGAGCATAAGAAATATTCTCGAATTTGAAAAAGATTTTCCCGGCGCTAAAATTATAAAATTAGAGCAGAACTACCGCTCTCATGCGAATATGCTCGCAGGCGCAAATTCTGTTATAAAAAATAATGCTGAAAGAAAAGGAAAGGTTCTGTGGACTGATAAAGAAAACGGTGAAAAAATAAAGCTTTATAGAGCATATACTGATAGAGAAGAAGCTTTTTTTATCGCAAAAGAAATACAAAAATTGATTGATAAGGGTTATAAATATTCTGATATGGCAGTGCTGTACAGAACCCACGCTCAGTCGAGAACGCTTGAAGATATTTTTCCAAAACAGGATATAGCTTACCGTGTAATCGGCGGAACCCGTTTCTATGACAGAAAAGAAATAAAAGATATCATGTCATATTTGAGACTTATACATAATCCTCAGGATAATCTCGCTTTCAAGAGGGTTATAAATGAGCCGAAAAGAGGCGTCGGTGACAGAACGGTCGAGAAAATTGAGACTTTGGCTCAGATAAACGGAATGGGAATGCTGGATGCTTTGGGAAAAGCAGGCGGGATTCAGGCGCTTACAAACAAAGCGGCTGATGCTGTGACTGAGTTTGCGAAGACTATAAAAAAATGCACCGAAATGATAGGAGAGGCAAATTTATCTGAAATATATGATACTGTTCTCAATCAATCAGGGTATATGGAAGCGCTTGAAGCGCAAAATACAGTAGAAGCAAAGAGCAGAATAGAGAACCTGATGGAATTCAAATCGGTTATTTATGATTTTGAGGATCACAATCCTGAGGGGACGCTGGAGGAATTCCTGGAAAAAATATCCCTGCTTACCGATATAGATAACAGAGACGCCGACGAAAATGCGGTTTCGCTTATGACGCTTCACAGCGCAAAAG
>CAVIBE010000038.1:0-10157 GCA_963640885.1 Oscillospiraceae bacterium
TATTCTGTCAGAGAGGTTTCGAAAAGCGAAGCCGGGCGCGAATTGTGGCTTGAAGTAAAGGGCGACGGATTCCTTTACAATATGGTAAGAATAATGACGGGAACTTTGGTAGAAGTAGGACTTGGAAAAATAGAACCCTCTGAAATGCCTGAGATTATTGAAAGCTGCAAAAGAAGCCGCGCGGGAAGAACTGCTCCGCCACAGGGACTGTATCTTGCAAAAATATATTATGATAAAGGGGAATTAACTGATGGAGATTAGAATAAAAAAGCTTAGTAAAGCGCAAATCCCGCGCCTTGAACCTAAGCAAGAGCCTATAAGAATAGGCTCGCTTTGTTCGGATTGTACAGATCCTAAAAAGAAGGTAATGCAGTCTTATGTGTTTGATTTGGACAACATAGTAAAATTGGGGATGTATGAAAAGGCTGAGATTGCCACGGAAGTGCTTTTGGAGCAGGGCGGCGATCCGGTAGAAATTGCGGAAAACAGGCTGATACCTTTGGCTGAAGCGGTTGCAGATGAATATGAAACCGGAAAAATAAACAAAATACAGCTCATAAAATCTCTTCAGGCTGCGAATGTGGCTTTTGGTATTTTGTCAAAAGAGGCAGGCTCGAGCTTTAGCGAAAGTCGGACTACAGAATGGAAAGACTTTTTGCACAAAACAGTTCTTAAATACTGCGGATTTGTGTTGCCATAATGTCCGATTTGGGGGTAAAATAGAAAAGACGACGTTTTGATATATACAGATTGCTTTATAAAGAATAATGTATTATGATTATTTGAATTACATAATGAGCTTACATAATAAAACGAAGCTGAAGAATATACGGGATTGAGAATCCTTAAATGGAGGATTAACAGATGAGACCTGATTGGGATAATTATTTTCTTGAAGTTGCCAATGTTGTAAAAACGCGTTCTACCTGCATAAGAAGACAGGTCGGAGCTATAATTGTAAAAGATCACAGAATTATTTCTACCGGATACAACGGAGCAGCAAGCGGCGCGCCGCATTGTGAAACTACCGGATGTCTCAGAGAAAAGCTTGGAATAGAATCCGGCGAAAGACATGAGCTTTGTGTAGCGATACATGCCGAACAGAATGCTATAGTTCAGGCGGCGAGATATGGAGTTCCCATAGAAGGAGCGACTCTTTATTGCACAAACCAACCTTGTGCTATATGCGCTAAAATGCTGGTAAATGCCGGAATAAAAAGAATTGTATTCAACGGTGCTTATCCCGATAAATTTGCAGAAAAGATATTGAAGGAAGGAAACATTGAAATATGCGAAATCTAATCTTAGTGCTTGTAATTGCTTTTGTTGTCGCCTGGATAATGACGCCGATATGTATAAAATTAGCTCCCAAAGTAGGAGCTATAGATATACCTAAAGATAACCGCAGGATGCACTCAAAGCCGATACCGAGGTTCGGCGGGCTTGCTATCTACCTGGGGACTGTGGTTTCAATACTGCTGACGACTCCGCTTGACGAAAAAATAATCGGAATACTCGTCGGAGGAACCTTTATTTTTTTGGTCGGAATATATGATGATATAAAAAATATGCCAGCCAAGCTGAAGCTTTTGTGCCAGATAATTGCGGCGGCAATAGTGTTTGGCACAGGAACAAAGATTGCTTATATCCAAAACCCGTTTGGCTCTGATGGGTATTTTTTCCTTTCGCCTGTTATGATGGGGATAATAACTATTATCTGGATTGTGGGCATAACGAATACGATAAATTTAATTGACGGTCTGGACGGGCTGGCTGCGGGAACGGCTCTTATTGCTTCGATGTGTATAGCATACAGCGCGTATATAAGCGGAAATATGGGAACTGCGATATTTATGCTTGCGCTGGCTGGAGCGGCTCTCGGATTTTTGCCTTTCAACTTTAATCCTGCCAAAATATTCATGGGGGACGGCGGTTCGCTATTCCTCGGATTTATGCTGGCAAGCATATCTATAGAAACGATGAAGAGTACGACGATTATCGTTATGTTTATTCCGATGATTGCGCTCGGACTGCCTATATTTGACACGGCTTTTGCGATTATAAGAAGACTTGTAAACGGAAGACCTATTATGGAAGCTGATAAGGGTCATCTTCATCACAGGATAATGGCAAGAGGAATGGGGCAAAAAAGGACTGTTATTTTGCTTTATGCTATCAGTGGTGTGTTGGGAATTTGCGCAGTACAGTTCGGTCAGGGAAATTTGACAGACGCATTTTTCCTGATGCTTGTCGCAGCAGCAGTTATTTACGTCTTTGCAAGACCTTCGTCGGGAGAGGATAAAATGGAACAGGTTATTGAAAATACTCTGGCTTCAGTTAAGGACAAGGAGCCGGGAAAAATAAGGGTTATGTCTGTTTTCGGGACAAGACCTGAGGCTATAAAAATGGCCCCGCTTGTAAAAGCGATGGAAGCTGATGAAAAAATAGAATCGGTGCTCTGCGTTACTGCACAGCACAGGGAAATGCTGGATCAGGTGCTGAATCTGTTCGGACTTACGCCAAAATATGATTTGAATATAATGAAGCCGAATCAGACTTTAAGCATGATAACTTCAAACGTTATCAACGGTCTGGATCGCATCGTTGACAAGGAAAAACCGGATGTAATTCTGGTTCACGGTGATACGACAACCACTTTTGCCGCATCTTTATCGGCATTTTATCATAAGGTTAAAATAGGTCACGTGGAAGCCGGATTGAGAACTTATGATAAATATTCTCCTTTCCCGGAGGAAATGAACAGGGTCATGACCGGTCATATGGCGGATTTTCATTTTGCACCGACCGAGAACAATAAAAACAACCTGCTTAAAGAAGGGATTGACGAGGCGAATATATATGTTACGGGAAATACTGTAATAGATGCGCTTCTTGACGTGGCAGGCAGAGGTTACGAGTTTACGGAGGATGTTCTCAAGGATATAGATTTTGAAAACAGGCGTGTAATCACGGTTACTTGTCACAGACGTGAAAATCTTGGCGAAAACATGGTTAATATATTCAGCGCAATCAGGGATATTGCTTTAAAATATGACGATGTTGAGATTGTTTATCCTGTGCATCTTAATCCGGCGGTTCGGGAAACTGCTAATCAGATTCTCGACGGCGTTGAAAGGGTACATCTTATAACGCCGCTGCAATATCAGCCGTTTGTAAATCTCATGGCTAAATCTTTCTTCATTTTAACTGATTCCGGCGGAATGCAGGAAGAGGCTCCGGCGCTCGGGAAGCCTGTGCTGGTTGTAAGGAGGGAGACCGAGAGACCTGAGGCGATAGCCGCAGGAACAGCGAAGCTGGCCGGAGTAAACCGGGAACAGATATTTGAAATGGCATGCGAGCTTCTCGACAGCAAAGAAGCTTATGAAAAAATGTCTAAGGCGGCAAACCCTTATGGAGACGGAACAACGTCCAGACAAATTGTTGAAATTATTAAAAACAGCTTTGAAAAATAGGCGACTGAGGGGTCATAAAAAGAAATTTCCCTCAATATAAAAAAACCGCAAATATTTTGGCTTTAGAGGTAAATTTGTTTGAACACCTGTATGTTTTGTGGTACAATTAGTTTCAATTAGTGGATTTTCTGAGACTGTAAAAAACAGTAAGATTAAAACAAACTAAATTATGAAGAAAAAGAGGATAGAAAGCGATGAGGTCAGCTATGAAATCAGGTAACAGAATGGGCGTAGCTCGTGCTCTGGCAATGATATCTCAGTTGGGAATTACTATCATTGTCTGTATCTTTGCAGGCGTTTGGATAGGAAACTGGCTGGATGACAAGCTGGGGACTTCGGGAATTTGCCTGATTATCTGTATAATTATAGGAGTAGCCTCTGGCTTTCTTAATGTGTATAAAATGCTAACGAAAGGTTTCAGAAATAAAAAATGAATGGATTATCTGCGGAATTGAGAAAAACTATAAGCATCGCAGCTGCCATTATAGGAGCAGTGGCATGTATAATATGTCTTATTTTTGTAAATAACAGACTTCCCATGGCTTTGTCTGTAATCTGCGGAACCTGTGTGTCCATACTGAATTTCAATATAATGGCGCTTGCGGGCGAAAAGGCGATAAATGCGTCAGCCGAGACCGCAAGAAGAAAAATGACAATGAGCTATATGCTGAGATATGCGATATATTTCGTATTTCTGGTTATAGCGGTAAAGGTTTCCTTCTTAAATCCTATCGGAATGATCATAGGATTTTTGACTACAATGTTGGCTCTCTACTTAACACAAGTTTTAAATACACCGGGGAATAGAGATAAACTTAAAAAACTTTTAAGAAGAGCAAAATAACAGGATGATTTTAAAGAGCATTCTGAGAAAGGAGGACGTAAATGAACACTGAGTTTGGAGCAAGGAAAATAATTGAGTTTTCCAATGGCCTGTTTATTACAGAAACTGTAGTAAATACATGGATTATTATGATCGTTCTGGTTGTTGTATCAATCATTTTGACTCGTAATATGAAGTTGGTTCCTGACGGAAAACAGAATGTGGCTGAGTTACTTGTAGGTACTCTTACGAATCTGGTCGGTTCAAGTATGGGTAAAGACAAATTAGGCTTCACTCCTTACATGGGTACCCTCATGATATTCATTATGATTGCAAATCTTTGGGGACTGATTGGTCTTAGACCACCAACAGCTGATTTGAATACCACATTCGCATTATCGCTTCTCACTTTCTTCATGATTCATGGTTTTGCGATTAAGAGGAAAGGTGTTCCGGGATGGATTAAAGACCAGTTCCTATCACCTATAGCAGTTATGGCTCCGCTTAATATCATCAGTGAGGTCGCTACACCGGTTTCACTGGCGTTCCGTCTATTTGGTAATATCACAGGCGGTATGATCATCATGTCACTGTTCTACAGCGCACTTGGTTCAATATTAAGCAGCGTACTGCCGATTCCTATCTTTATGGCCGGTCTACCAGCTATATTCCACGCATACTTTGACGTATTTGCCGGAGTATTACAGTCATTCATCTTCACGATGCTGACTATGGTATTTGTATCAATGGCTATTGATGATTAATCGTAAATTTATGTTTTGACAGGAGGTGAAGACTTGGCGAATTCTAATTTTATAGAAATGTTTATCAACTGGCTCATGTCATTTGAGCCTAATGCAGTGATACTCGCAGGTTCAGCAATTGGCGCAGGTCTTGCCATGATAGCAGGCATAGGACCGGGTGTCGGTCAGGGTTATGCTGCCGGCAAAGCGGCAGAAGCAGCAGGAAACTTCCCTGAAAACCAGAAAGTTTCGCTGTTAACCATGCTGATCGGTGCCGGAGTTGCTGAAACAACAGGTATTTTGTCTTTGGTAATCGCATTGATTCTGATGTTTGGTAATCCTATGATAGGTTTACCTGGAGCAGAAGATCCGGCTATAGCTTTAGTAATTTCCGCAAGTGCAATCGGCGTAGGATTCGCGATGATTGCCGGAGTTGGCGCAGGTATCGGCTGTGGTTATGCTGCTGGTAAAGCGTCTGAAGGCGTTGCTTTCAATCCGGATGCACAGAGAGGATGCACAATGTCTATGCTGGTAGGATCAGCTATTGCCCAGACAACAGGTATTTTCTCACTAGTAATTGCTCTTATTTTAATGTACTCAAATCCACTTACATCACTTGCTATGAACAATGATGCAAGCGTGGAATTGTGTGTTATCCTGGCTCTTTCAGGGGTTGGAGCTGGAATCAGTATGATCGGCGGTCTTGGCGCCGGTGTCGGCTGCGGTTATGCCGGAGGCAAAGCTTCTGAGGCATCTGCAATCAACCCGAGTTCTACAAGCGCATCAATGATGACGATGATTCTCGGATCTGCGGTAGCACAGACATCAGGTATATTCTCGCTAGTAGTGACGCTGATTCTTATGTATGGTAATCCATTGGTGTCAATGTTCCAGGGTGGAGATAATTTCTTAATTCTGGCATGTTCGGGACTTGGAGCAGGAATAGCCCTTATTGCAGGTGTCGGCCCGGGACTTGGGCAAGGCTTTGCGGCAGGTAAAGCTGTAGAAGTTATCGGTATGAGACCTAAACTCAAGTCTGACGTTATAAGAACGATGATACTTGGTCAGGCGGTAGCCCAGACAACAGGTATCTACGGACTGGTAATTGCTCTGGTACTCCTCTTTGCAAATCCGTTAGTTGGTGCATTATAAGCGATTTGGGGAAACCGGATTTATAACATTTAAAAAACAAAGAATGTAAAATATTATTAAGGAGGACTTCAAAAATGGAAGGTATCACAGGTAAAGCTTTAATTTTAGCTTGCTCAGCAATCGGAGCAGGTACAGCAATGATCGCAGGCGTTGGCCCTGGAATCGGCCAGGGATTCGCAGCAGGTAAAGGTGCAGAAGCTGTAGGTAAACAGCCTGAAGCACAGGGCGATATCATCAAGACAATGCTTCTTGGCGCAGCTGTAGCTGAAACAACAGGTATCTATGGTTTGGTTGTTGCTTTGATTTTATTATTTGCAAATCCACTCGTAGGCATGTTATAGGAACTGGTTTAACCTTATATAAACAGGTTAAAGTACATAATTAACAGGCAAAGGAAAGGAGGAACTTGCAAATGGATGTAGTACATTATACTGGTCTTGTAAGCTTCAGCTGGAATCTCGTATTCCAGATCGTAAATACTTTAATTCTGGTTGCGCTGCTGTATAAATTCTTATACAAACCTGTTAACAGGATGCTCGAAAAACGTAAAACTACCATCGCTAATGATGTAGCAGGAGCTGCAGAAAAAAACGAGGCAGCAGCAGCTTTAAAGGCTGAATATGAAAAAAAGATAAAGGATATTCACATTGAAGCTGATGCCATCATGAAAGAAACCAGAATGAAGGCTGAAGAAAGAGCTCAGGAGATCATTCAGGATGCCCGAAATAAATCTGAAGATATTATCGCTAAAGCTCAAAGCGAAATCGAAAGAGAACAGCGTAAGGCTTATAACGAGCTTAAATCAGGTTTAACTGACATGGTTATCATGGCTGCTGAAAAGGTCATCGGTGAAAAGATGGATAACAATCTTAATGAAAAACTTGTTGTTAAGTTTATCGAAGAGGCGGGGGATGTAAAATGGCAGAACTAACCTCAATAATATATGCGGAATCTCTTCTCGACGTAGCGGTTGAAGCAGGAAAAGTAAACGAAGTTAAGGATGAACTGGCTGAATTAAAAAAGCTGTTCGACGAAAATCCTGATGTTTACAATTTTTACGTAAGCCCGCAGATCGACAGAGAAGCAAAAAAAACAGCTATAGGAGACATTTTCTCTAAAAAGCTTTCACCTATTTCAATGAACTTACTTTACGTATTGCTGGATAAAAGAAGAGCCATGGAATTTAAAAATGTGGTTAAGCAGTATGATCGTCTTGTAAGCGAAATGAATAACGAAGTTTCCGCTACTGTTTACCTTGCAAAGCCGTGCAGCGACGCAGTGGTAAAGAAGCTGGAAAAGAAACTTTCGGAAGTGACCGGAAAAAACCTGAAACTCTCAGTAAGAATAGACCCAGCGCTCGTTGGCGGAATCAAAGTAAAGATTGGCGACAGCGTAATTGATAATACAGTTGCGGCTAAGCTGAGAGACATGAAAGGTACAATCGATAATATAATACTCTAATTCGAAACGAGGTGATTTACAGTGGACCTGAGGCCAGAAGAAATAAGAGCTGTCATAAAAGAACAAATCAAAAACTATGGCGTTAAACTGGAAACTGCAAATGTTGGTACTGTAATTCAAGTAGGTGACGGTATTGCCAGAGTACATGGCCTTGAAAAATGTATGGCCGGCGAACTGCTTGAGTTCCCAAACGAAGTTTTCGGTTTGGCACAGAATCTTGAAGAAGATAATATAGGTGTCGTACTTCTTGGATCAGATATGTTGGTAAAAGAAGGAGATATCGTAAAAGCTACAGGTAAAGTAGTAGAAGTACCGGTAGGCGAAGAATTAATCGGACGTGTTGTAAACTCACTTGGTCAGCCTATAGACGGCAAAGGCGCTATCAACACAACTAAATTCAGACCGATTGAATATCCGGCTCCTGGTGTAATTGAAAGAAAATCAGTTAATCAGCCTTTACAGACAGGTATCAAGGCTATCGACTCCATGATTCCTATCGGTAGAGGACAACGTGAATTGATCATCGGCGACAGACAGACTGGTAAAACAGCTATCGCAGTTGATACAATCATCAATCAGAAAGAAGAAAACGTTATCTGTATCTACGTTGCTATCGGTCAGAAAGCATCAACAGTAGCACAGATAGCTCAGAAACTGGAAGACTATGATGCTATGCGTTATACAATTATCGTATCATCAAGTGCCAGCGAATCATCCCCATTACAGTACATAGCTCCATACTCAGGCTGCGCAATGGCTGAAGAGTTTATGTACCAGGGTAAAGACGTACTCATCATTTACGATGACTTGTCAAAACATGCTGTTGCTTACAGAGCAATGTCATTGTTGCTTAAGAGACCTCCGGGACGTGAAGCTTATCCGGGCGATGTATTCTATCTCCACAGCAGACTTCTCGAAAGAGCAGCTAAGTTATCAGATGAATTGGGCGGCGGTTCTATTACAGCTCTTCCAATCATTGAAACACAGGCTGGTGACGTATCAGCTTATATTCCTACAAACGTTATTTCCATCACTGATGGTCAGATATTCCTGGAAACAGAGTTATTCTTCTCAGGTCAGAGACCTGCTGTTAACTCCGGTATTTCTGTATCCCGTGTAGGTGGTGACGCACAGATTAAAGCTATGAAGCAGGTAGCAGGTAAGATTCGTCTTGAATTAGCTCAGTATAGAGAACTTGCTGCATTCTCACAGTTTGGCTCAGACCTTGATAAGGATACACAGGAACGTCTTGCACAGGGTGAAAGACTCATGCAGGTATTAAGACAGCCTCAGTATTCGCCAATTGCTGTAGAAGATCAGGTTATGATAATATTCGCAGCTATTAACAAGTATCTGACAACTGTGCCTGTAGATCAGGTTGGAAAGTTTGAAAAAGAATTCCTCGATTTCATGGATAATCATCACCGTGAAGTTGGTCAGGCTATCAAAACTGAAGGAAAGATTACAGACGAGACAGAACAGAAACTCAGAGCTGCCATTGAAGAGTTCTTACCGAAATTTGCAGATGCACAGTAGTCGTGTAACAGGAATGGAGGTGAACTAATGGCAGGCGCAGGTATGCGAGATATTAAGCGCAGAATAAAAAGTGTCAATAGCACCAGACAGATCACAAAAGCTATGGAATTGGTTTCTTCGGCTAAAGTCGGAAAGGCAAGAGAAAAAATGGAAACTTACAGACCATATTTTTCAGCCGTTTCACAGATAGTAGGAGAACTTCTCAGCGGTGGAACTGAAATTAACAGTCCATATGTTGAGGGCGCAAGAGACATAAAGAAAACATTATATATCGTAATTGCCGGAGACAGAGGTCTTTGCGGCGGCTACAACTCAAATGTATATAAGATGTTTAACAGTATTGAGGCAGACAACAGTACTGAAAAAGTGGTTATTCCTATTGGCGTTAAAGGCGTTGAATATTTCTCGAAAAGAAATTACGAAATAAGAAATTCTTATCCGGGCATTGGCGAAACTATTACATATGAAGCAGCTAAGGAAATAGCTGATGATGTACTCGCAATGTATGAGAATAAGGAAATAGATGAAGTTTATCTGGTTTATACTCAGTTTGTAAGCATGATTTCTCAGAGGACAACTAAAGAAAGGCTGCTTCCTATGGTTGCTGATGAAACGGTTAAAAATGTTGAAAAACTGGCTGAGGAATCAGAAAGTGTTATGGGCGGCGATGTAGTGCTTCCTGAAATCACTTTGTTTGCACCAAACCAGGAAGAGTTCTTTAACTTATTCGTCCCACAGTATATCGAAAGTATGATATACGGCGGAATTGTTGAAGCTTATGCAAGTGAGCAGGCTGCAAGAAGATCCGCAATGGAAAATGCATCTGACAATGCAAAAGAATTGATAGATC
Source organism: Oscillospiraceae bacterium (assembly GCA_963640885.1). GTDB lineage: Bacteria > Bacillota > Clostridia > Peptostreptococcales > Anaerovoracaceae > UBA1739. The sequence goes on from CAVIBE010000038.1 coordinate 10,039, forward strand.
AGTTGACATTATTCTACAACAGAGCAAGACAGGCTGCAATTACTCAGGAAATTACTGAAATTGTCAGCGGTGCTAATGCGTTACAATAGAATTAGGAAAGGACGTGGAGTGCTTGGAAC
>CAVIBE010000039.1:0-3314 GCA_963640885.1 Oscillospiraceae bacterium
GCCCATGAGCTTGAGACTGCCTTCTTCAGCTAAATCCTTGATATAGGTTTCGTAAACTTTAGGATAGAGAGCATAGCTCAGTATCTGTCTGATTGAAGGTTCGTAACCCAAAAGATCCTTCAGATATACTCTGTCAGCCTCAAAATCTTCAGGCGGAAGCAGCTCGCCGGGTCTGCATGAGATGCTTTCCTTGCCTTTGAGAACGAGATCCTTTAATTTCTGAGGGAATCCCCCCTCAGGCTGACCCATCATACCTTCAAAGTACGAAACTATTGAATCAGGGAAGTCGATATCCTTAGCTTTTTCATAAATATTTTCTGGTGTAAGGTCATTCTGAACCATAAATATAGCCATATCGCCTACAGCCTTTGAAGAAGGAGTTACTTTTACGATATCGCCAAGCATAGTGTTGACTTCTTTGTACATCTTCTTAACTTCTTCAAATTTGTGACCGAGACCGAAGCTTTCAACCTGTGGTTTCAGATTTGAATACTGACCTCCCGGAATTTCATATTTGTAAATCTCAGCTGTGCTTGCTTTGAGCCCGGATTCAAAGTGATTGTAAACCGGTCTTACTGCATCCCAGTAATCTGAAATCTTCTGTAAATCATCAAGTGAGAGTTTTGTATCTCTTGATGTATTTTCGAGTGCGGAAGCGACTGAGTTGAGCGCCGGCTGGCTGGTGAGCCCGGACATGCTGTTGAATGCTGTATCAGCAATATCAACGCCTGCTTCTGCAGCCATGAGAACGGCAGCAACTCCGTTTCCTGTTGTATCGTGAGTATGCAAATGGATTGGAATTGAAATCTCATCCTTGAGCGCTTTTATGAGCTTGTAAGCCGCCATTGGTTTGAGAAGGGCAGACATATCCTTGATTCCGAGGATGTGAGCTCCCTGTTTTTCAAGTTCCTTAGCCATTTTTACATAATATTTGAGCGAATATTTATCTCTGGTTTCGTCTAAAATGTCGCCGGTATAACAGAGACACGCTTCGCAGATTTTATCCTGATTGAGAACTTCGTCCATGCATACTTCCATGCCCTGAATCCAGTTGAGTGAATCGAATACACGGAATACGTCTATGCCGTGAGCGGCAGACTGCTTTACAAATTCGCGGATTACGTTGTCAGGATAATTCTTGTAGCCGACAGCGTTTGCGCCTCTGATGAGCATCTGCAGCAGAATGTTCGGAACCTGCTGTCTGATGGTTGCGAGTCTTTCCCATGGAGATTCTTTGAGGAATCTGTATGCAACATCAAAAGTAGCGCCGCCCCACATTTCAAGTGAAAACAGGTCTTTGCCGAGAACGGAAAGAGCAGGGGCAATTTTAGTCATATCGACAGTTCTAAGCCTGGTAGCCATGAGAGACTGGTGAGCGTCACGCATTGTGGTATCGGTGAGAAGCAATTTGTCCTGTTTCAATACCCAATCTGCGAGACCCTTAGGACCGTGCTCGTCAAGATACTGTTTTGTACCGTAAAGAGGCTGTTTCGGAACCTCAAATTCCGGAACTCTTGGCACGTCGAACTGAGGTTTGAATCCTCTTGATTCGTTGACAACTTTGTTGCCTATATATTTTAAAACTTTGAGCTCTTTGTCTCCTCGTGAGGAAATGTTGAGAAGCTCAGGATAATCGGCAATGAAGCCTGTATCGCACTGACCGTTTTTGAATACTTCATGGTTCAAAACGTTGAGCAGAAAACCTATATTTGTTTTAACTCCCTGAATCTTGGTATCTCTCAAAGCTCTCTTGGATTTATTGATTGCATCTAAGAATGTTCTCGAATGAGAGGTTATTTTTACAAGCAGGCTGTCGTAGTACGGAGTTATAACAGAACCTGTGAAGCCGTTGCCGCCGTCAAGTCTTATGCCATAGCCGGAGCTTGTTCTGTAAACATCAAGTCTGCCGGTATCAGGCGCAAAATTGTTTGCCGGGTCTTCGGTTGTTACACGGCACTGGATAGCATATCCGCTTGTAGTGATGCTTTCCTGATTCGGGATTCCGATTTCCGGTGAATTGAGCGGATAACCCTGAGCAATGAGAATCTGGGACTGAACGATGTCAATGCCCGTTACCATCTCGGTTACTGTATGTTCAACCTGGATTCTTGGATTCATTTCGATGAAGTAGTGATTGCCACAGCTGTCCATAAGAAATTCAACTGTGCCGGCACTTCTGTATTTTACCGCACCTGCGATTTTAAGCGCATCGGAGCAGATTGCCTGTCTTTTTTCTTCGGAAAGGCAGAGGGCAGGGGCAAATTCTATAACTTTTTGATGTCTTCTCTGAATAGAGCAGTCTCTTTCAAAAAGATGTACCAGATTACCCTGTGTGTCGCCCAGCACCTGAACTTCGATATGCTTTGGTTTATCGAGATATTTTTCTATAAATATTTCGTCGCTGCCGAATGCTTTCTTGGATTCGCTTTTTGCGCTGTTGTATTCTGCGATAAGAGCTTCTTCTGAATTTACAACTCTCATGCCTCTTCCGCCGCCGCCGGCAGAAGCTTTGAGCATAACAGGATAGCCGCATTCTCTTGCAACTGCGATAGCTTCTTCGTTTGATTCTATTGCTTTGTGACTGCCCGGAATTGTAGGAACCTTGGCCGCCTCTGCAACTATCTTAGACTGGATTTTGTCGCCGAGAGCGTTCATCATTTCGTGTGTAGGTCCTATAAAAACAATGCCTTCTTCTTCGCACTTTCTTGCAAATTCAGCATTTTCAGCAAGAAAACCGTAACCCGGGTGGATTGCGTCAACGCCTTTTGCTTTTGCAAGACCGATGATTTCGTTAATGCTGAGATAAGCGTCAACAGGTGTTTTGCCTTTGCCTACCTGATAAGATTCATCTGCTACTGTTCTGAAAAGAGAATTTTTGTCCTCTTCGGAATAGATGGCAACTGATCTGATTCCCATTTCGCGACAGGCACGGAATACACGTATGGCGATTTCGCCTCTGTTTGCTACCAAAATTCTTTTGAATTTCTTCATATAAACACTCCTTATCTAAAATATTGATTAACTGTATTTTCTGAAGTTCATTAAGGATATAATATATATTAATGTAGAATCCTTACTGATGAATAATTGTTTTTAATCAATTAATTATATTAAAAAAAGCCTGTATAAGCAATATATTTTCTAAAATTTAGCATTAATAGTGCGGCGTCAGCTCAGCCTCTCCATGATTTCGTATACGATTTCTTCTTCAAAGCCCATATAAGAGAGTTTTGAGAGGATTTTTCTGATTTCCCCGGGCTCGAGCGTGGTGCTGTCGCAAGATAAAGCTTCGTCTGAACACGGCTCGTCTTTGA
>CAVIBE010000039.1:3324-6020 GCA_963640885.1 Oscillospiraceae bacterium
TCGTAAGCTTCTGATATGATATTTTCCTTAGCTCCTGTTTTTAGAAGCATTTCTTTTATTTTTTTTGCTTTTTTTCCCGCGAAAGAAGCTTCTTCTATCACGTTGGCGCAATATTTTATCTGCTGCGCTTCTGTGGCTGCGGCAAAATCCTGTTTTAGTTTAGACATATTTTTGTCCTTTCTCAATGCGGCGTATCTGTGTACTTTATTTTTCTTTATTTCCGAAATAATTTGTGCCGACGATTGCCGCAAGTATTAAGATGGAGCATATGATCTGAAGCAGGCTTATGCTTTCGTGCAGGATGAAGAATCCTGCAAGCAGTGTGATAACTGTTCCGGCGCAGCCGAAAACGCTGACTTTTACTGCTTCAAGATAAATCATCATATAGGAATTTAAAAGCGTAGTCAGCATTGTGCAGGCAACTCCGAGATATACTACCGCAATTACAAATGCGGGTTCGGTAACGAGGCTGAAGGTTGCCGCCAGGGTGCCGTTTATTCCTCCATGTACCAGAATCACTGCTGCATAAATTATGAAGCCTATTGCACATGAGGTAAAGCTTATTTCGGCAGGTGAATAATCATTTCTTATCCATCTTATGTAAACAACGTTTCCCGCCATTGAGACGGCGGACAAAGCGATTAAAATTATGCCTCTTATATCTACGGTTTCGATGCCGCCGCTGCCATAGGCGGATATGAAGGCCGCTGCAAGAATAGCCCCTATAACGCAAAGTCTTTGGGCTAAATTGGGCTTTTCTTTTATGGCGAGCTCAGCCAGGATCATGGTTACGGCTGGCTGAGCTGCCATAATGATACCGGCTTCAACGGAGGAGGCATAGAGCAGCCCGAAAAACTGGAACCCGAAAAAGCCTCCTGAATACAGCAAAGCCGGTATCAGCAGCGGCCCCAGCCTCTTGCCCTTAAAATCCGTTTTTACCATTTTAAAAACAACTAAAATTAAAGCCATTATAAAAGCTATTAAAAATCTGAAAAACAGCGATTCAAGAGGCGTCGCATATTTAAGCGCCTCCTTTGCCGCCAAAAAAGAAAATCCGGTAGTTATAGAAAATATTGCCGCTATCGAATATACCTTTATTCCTGTACTTCTATCCATACTAAGTCTCCATTTCCTCCTGCACAGGCAAAATAAGCCTCTCCAATCCATTCCCCGATAACCGGAAAACCGTTTATCTTTTTATAAAATCCGGCTTCATCTGTTTCAGAAAAAGCGTCCTTGTCTTCTGATTTTTCTGAGTTATCCGGGCATACAGTTGATATTTTTTTTATTCCATACACAAGGCCGCTTCCTTCAAGCTTAGAGTAAGCTTCTTTTCGGCACCAGATTTCATAAAAAGCTCTGTCGCCGATTCTCTGAACCTGCTCCTTTTCGCTCTCTGTAAAAAAGCGTTCCGCTATCCGCGCGGCTTTTAGATTTTGCCGCAAAGCTTCCGAATCAATGCCTATTTCCGCTTCAGAAATCGCGCATATCACTATATCTGAAGTATGGGTTACTGAAACAAATACATTCGGATTATTAGTTCGGGGCTTGCCTTTTTCATCCTTAAAAACCTCAATTTCTTCGTGCGGAAATCTTTTTTTCAGCGATTGCCTCAAATAAAAAAGTCCTAATGATGTTTTCTTACCCTGCATCGATTTAAACTGAGATTTTTCAACTTTATATTTATACAAATATATCATACTTTTTGCAAAACGGGCGATTTACAATCGCTCCTCATCCATTTTATCCAATATAAGTTTGTATCCGTCGGCGCCATATACCAGACATTTTTTTATCCTGCTTATTGTTGCTGTGCTTGCGCCGGTAAGCTCTTCTATTTCGCTGTACATTTTATCCTGAGCCAACAGATATGCTACATGAAATCTCTGCGAAATCGACTGTATTTCCTTTATCGTACACAGGTCTTCAAAAAACCTGTAACACTCTTCTATATTTTCCAGCTTGAGAATAGCTTCAAAAAGCTTATCTGTTTCTTCGTTTTTGAACTTTGATGTATAAGTCATAATATACCAACTTTCTTCTATACTTTAGCGCTTTAAAGTCTGATAGTATTATACAATTTTTTCATAGCCACGGTCAACATATTCTCCACAAAAAACAAAAAACACATGCTTATGTTGCGTAAAATATTGACTTTTTTCTTTGATGCAGTATATTATAAGTGAAGCGCAATATACTGCTAAAGAGGGTGTCCCGCTACCCATGATAAAGGCGGAGCGTTAAAGAGGGTGTCCCGCTACCCATGATAAAGGCGGAGCGTTAAGGCGTGGTGGAGAGGAGCAATCTTCTCCACATTTTTTATAAGGAGAAAACATGGCACAGCTAAATCAGTTTGGGTTTTATACGATAAATCCGGAATATTTGAGGTTTTTGCATGATAGAGATTCAGAAGTTTACTATAATGATGTATATCACATATCAAAGAAACCTTTTGTTGGGATTATAATCGGACTTGGTGAAAATCAATATTTTATTCCTCTGACATCAGCGAAAGATAAACATAAAAAATGGAAAAATGTGAGTGATACGCATTTCTTGATCTACGAATTTGTGGAAAGTAGTTTGAGTATTCCGAAACATATTTATAAATCTGATGATGGTAAAAAGAAAATGCACATATTGTCAGTGATTGATTTAAAAAAAATGATTCCAGTTCCTAAAACAGAATACGAGTA
>CAVIBE010000040.1:0-3054 GCA_963640885.1 Oscillospiraceae bacterium
GAAACAGACAGCTATTTTTAATGAAAAAACATTAGGCGAAGTACATGGCCCATACGTTCAGGGAACAAAATATCGTGATTTATTCTTCACAACACAGATCGCTACACTTCCAAACGGCGACATGGTTCCAAACGATTATTATGAACAGACAAAACAGACATTATTAAACGCTCAGGCTGCTGCTGCAGAAGTTGGCGCTACACTTCAGGATTGTCTCACATGCAGAATCTTCATCTTAGACTACAATATGTATGATGAAGTAAACAGAGCTTACAAAGAAATCATGCCAAACGCTCCATTCCCAACAAGAGCTTGCTTACAGATTTCAAGAATGCTCCCAGACGTACTCGTTGAAATGGAATTCATCTTCAGATGTGATGAATAATTTTTCTTAATCGAAAAATTATAACGAAACGCTGAAAATCGGCAGAATCCCTATGAATTCTGCCGATTTTTTATTGACACGACAAATTAATTGTGATACCATAACAGAGCGACTTCAGAATAATTTTGTGAAGTCTATTAAATTTGGTTAAATACTTATTTGGGAGGATACATAAATGCGTGTAAAAGTAACACTTGCATGTACAGAATGCAAACAGAGAAACTATAATACAATGAAAAATAAGAAAAACGATCCTGATAGAATCGAAATGCAGAAATATTGCAAATTCTGCAGAAAACATACTCTCCACAAAGAGACTAAATAGTTTTCGCGGTAAGATTTAGAATAGAGGTTATAGAAAAATGGCAACAGAAAAGAAAAAGAGCGGTCTGAAAGAATATTTAAAGGGCGTAAAAACAGAAATGAAAAAAGTTGTTTGGCCTACAAAGAAGGAACTCGGTTCGTATACTTGTATGGTTCTATTTGCTTGTGCCTTATTCGCTGTAAGTTTTTGGCTTTTAGATACTATATTTGCAGCCGGCTTGAATTTAATATTCGGCGCATAGGATAAAGTATTATCATGGCCCTTAAATCTGTGCATAAATTTTGCACAGCAGGGGCTGAAGGAGTAGTGTGATGAGTGAATTAGATAATATCCAGACTGAGGAATTCAGAGATAACTCGGCGTATTGGTATGTTGTTCATACCTACTCGGGACATGAAAATAAGGTTAAAGCAAATATTGAGAAGATTGTAGAAAACAGGAATATGCAGGATCTTATCCTGGATATTGTTGTGCCTACAGAAGAAGCTATTGAGCTGAAAAACGGACAGAGAAAAGTAAAAACACGAAAAATCTTCCCGGGATATGTTATAGTTAAAATGGTTATGACGGACGAGTCCTGGTATCTTGTCAGAAATACACAGGGTGTTACCGGATTTGTAGGTCATGGCTCTAAACCGATTCCTCTTACAGACGAGGAAGTTAAAAAGATGGGAATAGAAAAAGTCGTAATCGAAATCGATGTCGAAATAGGCGATATGGTTAGGGTTACGAGCGGACCATTTGAAAGCTTTATCGGAACTGTAGAAGAGGTCAACGAAGAAAAACAGACAGTAAAAGCACGAATTTCAATGTTTGGCAGGGAAACTCCTGTTGAGCTGGGATTCGGACAGATTGAAAAACTTTCGTAAACAAGCGGCAAGAGACAGGCTTTCAGAGTAATTCCCGCCAGCGAGGTCTCAGGCGCTATGTTATATATTATTTCTTGGGGAAGGAGGAAATATTATGGCAAAAAAAGTAGATGGATACATCAAACTGCAAATTCCGGCAGGTAATGCAAATCCGGCTCCACCGGTTGGTCCTGCACTTGGTCAGAAGGGTGTAAACATTATGGACTTTTGTAAACAGTTCAATGCTAAAACTCAGGACCAGCAAGGAATGATCATACCTGTAGTTATTACAGTGTATGCGGACAGATCATTTACATTTGTTACGAAGACTCCGCCTGCACCTGTACTTCTTAAGAAAGCAGCAGGAATTCAGAAAGGCTCCGGTGAACCTAACAAGAATAAGGTCGCTACGGTTACAATGGATCAGGTAAGAGAAATCGCACAGCTTAAAATGGTTGACCTTAATGCAGCAAACCTTGACTCAGCAGCCGACATGATTAAAGGCACAGCAAGAAGCATGGGTATTGTAGTAACAGGTGAATAGTTTTTAAGTAGAAAATGTGGGAGGGAAACCGTTTGTACCACGAAGGAGGATAATATGCCTAAAAGAGGTAAGACTTACAAAGAGTCTGCAAAATTAATCGACAAGTCAAAATTATATGACTTACAGGAAGCAATTGATGTTGCTCTTCAGACATCAAAAGCTAAATTCGACGAAACAGTTGAAATTCACATCAAGCTTGGTGTAGACGGAAGACACGCTGACCAGCAGGTTAGAGGTGCTATAGTTCTTCCTAACGGCACAGGCAAAACAAAGAGAGTTCTCGTATTTGCAAAAGGCGAAAAAGAAAAAGAAGCTGAAGCTGCAGGCGCAGAATTCGTTGGCGGTCAGGAATTGGCTGACAAAATCAAAAATGAAAACTGGTTTGATTTCGACGTTGTAGTTGCAACACCTGACATGATGGGAACAGTTGGTAAGCTCGGTAAAATCTTAGGACCTAAGGGCTTAATGCCTAACCCGAAATCAGGAACAGTTACAATGGATCTTGAAAAAGCAATCAAAGAAATCAAAGCCGGTAAAGTTGAGTATAGACTCGACAAAACAAATATCGTTCACTGCCCATTAGGAAAAGTTTCTTTTGGTAAGGAAAAGTTAGAAGAAAACTTCAAAGCTCTCATCGAAGCGATTATCAAAGCTAAACCGGCTGCTGCAAAAGGTCAGTATCTGAGAAGCGTTACTATCGCTACAACAATGGGCCCCGGAGTTAAAATCAACCCGATGAAGCTCACTAACTAATCTGAGTGAATGCCTGAAATTGAATAAAAACCGTAGACAGCAGGGACTGACAGTTTAAATAGCCTGCCGAGGTATTTGATAAATACTTAATCATAAATGCCTTTTCCGGTCTGCGGTGGAAAAGGCATGAGTTGTTTTTGGCAACAAAAGACATAAATGAATTGACATAAAAATCTTTGAAGAAGGAGGTGTTTTGATG
>CAVIBE010000040.1:3064-3542 GCA_963640885.1 Oscillospiraceae bacterium
TAAATGAAATTAAAGAAAAATTAGACAAGGCTTCTTCTGCCGTAGTTATCGACTACAGAGGAATAACTGTTGCTGAGGCGGATCTTCTCAGAAAGAGAATGAGAGAAGCTAATGTTGAATACAAAATTTACAAGAACACAATGGTGAGAAGAGCTGTTGCAGGTACTGAATTTGAAGCTCTGACAGAATCACTTAAAGGACCATCAGGAATAGCTTTCGGTTATGAGGATTCTACAGTTCCGGCTAAAATTCTTGATAAGTCAATCAAAGAATTCAAAAAGATGGAATTAAAGGGCGCTGTTATCGACGGTATTTTCTATGACGCAGCAGGAATTTCTGCTATCGCTCAGATCCCGTCAAGAGACGAACTTCTTGCTAAATTACTCGGAAGCTTCAATGCTCCTATTTCAAGCTTTGCAAGAGTTATTCAGGCAATTGCTGATAAAGGCGGAGAGGCTGCTGCTGAGTAGTTAAATGC
>CAVIBE010000041.1:0-3759 GCA_963640885.1 Oscillospiraceae bacterium
GAGGCGGCATAGGTCGGCGCAGTCGTTGTCCGTACGACTGCAAGGCCTGTGGCGCAAAGCCTCAACAGGATTTGCAAAACGAACCGTTTCCTACGGCAAATCGCCAGAAAATGCGCATTTGTTCCCATAAAAAACGGGTTGCGATTTCTCGCAACCCGTTTTTTTTTGATTATTCAATGATGCTCGTTACAACACCTGAACCTACTGTTCTGCCGCCTTCTCTGATAGCGAATCTTAACTGTTCTTCGATAGCGATCGGTGTAATAAGGTCGATTTCCATTCTGATGTTATCGCCAGGCATACACATTTCTACGCCCTCAGGAAGTTTTACTGAGCCTGTTACGTCTGTTGTTCTGAAATAGAACTGTGGTCTGTATCCATTGAAGAACGGTGTATGTCTGCCGCCTTCTTCCTTCTTTAATACGTATACTTCGCTGTTGAACTTTGTATGTGGGTGAATTGAACCCGGCTTTGAAAGTACCTGACCTCTTTCGATTTCAGTTCTCTGTACGCCTCTTAATAATGCTCCGATGTTATCTCCGGCTTCTGCCTGATCTAACAGCTTTCTGAACATTTCTACGCCAGTTACTACGATCTTTCTTGCTTCGTCTGTTAATCCTACGAGTTCTACTTCGTCTGATACCTTTAATACGCCTCTTTCTACTCTTCCTGTTGCAACTGTTCCTCTTCCTGTGATTGAGAATACGTCCTCTACAGGCATAAGGAATGGCTTATCTGTTGCTCTTTCCGGTTCAGGAATGTATGCGTCGATCTGTTCGAATAATTCTACGATCTTGTCTCCCCAAGGTCCCATTGGATCGTTTAATGCTTCGAGAGCTGATCCTCTGATGATTGGTGTATTGTCGCCGTCGAATTCATATTCGTCAAGAAGTTCTCTTACTTCCATTTCTACTAAGTCTAAGAGTTCTTCGTCGTCTACCATATCGCATTTGTTAAGGAATACTACGATATAAGGTACGCCTACCTGTCTTGATAACAGGATGTGCTCTCTTGTCTGAGGCATTGGACCGTCTGTTGCAGCTACTACGAGGATAGCTCCGTCCATCTGTGCAGCACCGGTGATCATGTTCTTTACATAGTCAGCGTGACCCGGGCAGTCAACGTGCGCATAGTGTCTGTTAGGTGTTTCATATTCAACGTGAGCTGTTGCGATTGTGATACCTCTTTCTCTTTCTTCAGGCGCTTTGTCGATCTGGTCGAATGCGATTTCAGAACCGAGTCCGTATCTTGCATTTAGTGTCTTTGTAATAGCAGCTGTTAATGTTGTTTTACCATGGTCAACGTGACCGATTGTACCGATGTTAACATGTGGTTTAGTTCTTTCAAATTTTGCTTTTGCCATCTTTGTTCATCCTTTCATAAATATAAAAATTTTTTCGTTTAAAATCTAAGCTGGAGCTGTTGAGCGGGCTCGAACCGCCGAACCTCTTCCTTACCAAGGAAGTGCTCTACCTGCTGAGCTACAACAGCAAAACGATTACCACAGTATTTTACTATGGCTTTATGTATAATGTCAAGCGCTTTAAATTTTATTTTAGTTAACAACAGTTTAAATTTACGTAAATTTTGCTTAACAAATCAGCTTTGTTCCTTCAGCATTTTCATCTTACGCTTTATCCGCTGTATCGCATTATCCGACGCTTTTTCGGATATATTCAGAATCGCCGCAATCTCTGTATAAGTATGCTCCGAGAGCATCAGCTCAAATACCTTTTTTTCAAATTTGCTCAGAGTAGATTTGAGATTTGTTACTGTATTTTCGGCACTTTCGCGGTCAATCAAAATACTTTCCGGACTTTGCGCCACATTCATGCGCTTATTATCCGTTTCGTCCTCGATAGGCACCGAGGAATTCAGCGGAGAATTTTTCTTGCTGAGGGCCTTTCTTACAGCCATCCCGAGGTGACGGTCGATACACAGCTGCGCAAAAGAAGCAAACTCCGCTCCCCTTCCGCATTCATAGTCCCTGACCGCCTGAAAAAGCCCAATCATACCCTCCTGGAGCACATCATCATTGTCGCCCCCCGGGAGGAAATATGAAGCCGCTCTGTATTTTACTGTAGACCTGTACCTGTCCGCAATCACAGAAAACGCGACCTCGTCTCCGTTTTTCGCTTTTGCAACCAGTTGTGCGTCTTTCATCTCACTATAATCTTCCATTTTCACCCTTATTTATATCTCTCTGACGCCTTACTTCATACATAACAATTGCCGCCGCATTTGACGCATTCAAAGACTGAACACTCCCCATCATAGGCATACTAACAGTAAAATCGCAATTCTTTTTAACCAGAGGACTGATGCCTTCTCCCTCATTACCTATTACAACCGCAATTTTGCCACTAAGATCGCTTTTATAATAAGGCATATCACTCATATCAACAGCCGCAATCCAAAATCCCTCTTTTTTAAGCTTTTCTATAGTCTGAACCACATTAGATACCCGCGCAACCGGAACATATTCGACAGCCCCGGCGGACGCCTTTGCCACAACTCCGGTTATTCCCACAGCTCTTCTTTTAGGAATTATCACTCCATGAGCTCCGGCGCCGTCCGCGCTTCTTATTATCGCGCCCAAATTATGCGGATCCTCAATGCCGTCAAGAATAATCAAAAACGGCTTCTCGCCCTTCTTTTCGGCTCTGTCAATCATGTCTTCAATCTCACAATACTCATAGCTGCTCACATACGCAGCCACGCCCTGATGAGCGGCTCCGTCCGAAATCTTGTCCATACGGCTCTTGTCGTTGTAATAAACAGGTATACCCCGGTCTTTAGCCATCGCTATTATCTGAGACAGATTTTTTTCCGAGCCTTTGGATATTAACAGCTTTTCCATAGTCCGCCCGCTTTTTATCGCCTCAGTTACCGGATTTCTGCCCACAATCAAATTTATTTCCATATTTTAAACTCTCCGTTTTTACGCACAATCATCGCATAATCATAATACACAGTCATAACAATAATTATGACTATCAGAAACTTTTTACCGCCGTATTTCTATATTCGGTAAATCTGTACTTTATTCCTTCAAAATCGAGGAGCTCACCCTCGTCAACCAGCTCCCATTCGGGCAGGCTGTCAAGATTCGGGAAGAATTTTTCACCGTTAAAATCTTTGTACATTTTCGTGACATAAGCGGTTTTGCAATAAGGCAGCATCTGTCGGTAAACCTCAGCTCCGCCGATTACAAAAATTTTTTCTTCTTCCACTTTGCAGAGCTTTTCAAAAAGCTCGTCAAGATTTCTCACAGTTTCATACTCCTCTGATTCCTCAATCGAGGTCGAAAGGATTATATTTCTTCTCTTAGGCAAAGGCTTGGCATTTGGAAAAGACAGCAAATTGTTTTTTCCGGATACCACCACTGCGCCGAGCGTCATCTTTCTTAAATACTTCATATCATCGGGAATACTGAAAAGCAGACGGTTATCCCTGCCAATTCCCCATTTTTCATCAACCGCAACTATCGAATTTATATCCATTTCTTTATTTTTTCTTTATTTTCTCTGAATTATCGAATTTTAAAACAGCTTTTGAACGCTATCCCGTTTATTTTAACATATAATTGAACTTTTTACATCTGAATTTGTATTAAAATAATGATTTATCAGCATAAACCTTCATTTGAGGCTAAATTATAAGAATGAAGCATTTTTACTCACACATATATTAAAAACATAACCATTAATCATGTTTAATATTAGTTTTCTGAATTTTACATTTTTAGCCGTTTAGTAT
>CAVIBE010000042.1:0-3279 GCA_963640885.1 Oscillospiraceae bacterium
ATGCGGAGCTTGTTCATATGCTTGAACACGGGGAAGTTGATCTTGCCTTTACCGCAGGCGCAGCGCCTGAAGGTTACAAATTTTTACAGCTTGCAGAAGATCCGTTTCTTGTAATGCTTCCAAAAGGACATCCTCTGACCGATAAGACTGCCCTGACAATCGAGGATATAAAATACTATAATCTGGTTTTGCCGGACGAAACATATTATAAGGTTCTCACAGATTCTCTAAACAAGGTCAATAGAGATCCTTTGATCGAACATTCCAATTATTCGTTGAGAGACTCTTCATCTATAATGTCTATGGTCTCAAACGGTCTGGCTATCTCGATTTTGCCTCAGCGTTCTGTTCCGCTGATACCTGACAACGTAGTGACAAGACCTTTCGCAAACGGATATTTCAGAAAACTCGGCATAACCTATCCGGACAAGAAACATCTTCCGCCGGCAATATGGGAATTTATCTCCACATCTCAGGATGTTGTTCGGGAGAAGAGCCTCTAAAATGCGAATTTTTATACAAAAACTACGAACACTGCCAGCTTTATGCCGGCAGTGTGCTTTTTTTGTTACTATGTTCTGTTTACTGTTTTCCGATTTTTTATTTTATCGTTATAACTTCAGCTTTTCTGATCGTTTCTTCGGTTACTTCCTGACCGATTCCCGGCAGCTCCGGCACTTTGTAATATCCATTTTCCGGCTGATAATCATATTTGCACATATTGATATTGTCTTCAATCAGTGCATATTGATGATGTTCGTGAATCAGGAAATTAGGTATTACAGTCTCAACGTGAAGTGCTGCGGCAATTGCTATCGGGCCTCCGCAGAGGTGAAGCTGTACGCCTACATCATATACATAAGCCATATCACAGATTTTCTTACCCTCTGTTATTCCGCCTGTGTTTCCGAGATCCGGCTGTATAACTGACAAGGATCTGTCTTCGAGGAAAGGTCTGTATCCCCATCTGCTGTAAATTCTCTCGCCGCTTGCGAGCGGAATTTTAACCTTGCGCGATATTTCTTTGAAAAGAGACTGATTGAGCGGCTGTGTCGGCTCTTCATAATAGAAGCATCTCAGGTTTTCGATTTCCTGTGCGAACTGTATAGCCGTATTTGTATTCGTCTGTGAGTGCATTTCTACGATAATGTCGAGGTCGTCGCCGCCGGCTTCTCTTATAGCTTCTATTCTCTTAACGCCCATTTTAAGCATATCATATTCAAGAAGAGGTGGATAATTCCAGTTCCAGTTGCCGTCCATATCTACGCCCAGAGGGTCTACCTTAACGCAATTATACCCGTCCGCCATAGCTTTCAGCGTTACTTCTTTGTATTCTTCAGGATGAACCAGATTTTTGCTTTCTTTTGCCCAGTCAAACTGAACCTGGCTGGCATAAGTTCTGAGTTTTTCGTTGGTTTTGCCGCCCAGCAGTTTATAAACAGGCATATTGCAAGCTTTTCCTTTGATATCCCACAGCGCAATATCTATGGCGCTCATTCCGGCAAAGATAACTGTTCCGCCGCCCTGACCCCAGAATGTGCTTCTGTGAAGAGTGTCCCAAATCTTTTCGCTGTTCATAGGATCCATACCGATGATTATCTGGCAGAAATCTTTGCAAATTCCTACTGCTGCATTTATTGCATCAGAATAAGCCAGACCTATTTCGCCATATCCGGTAATGCCTTCGTCAGTGTTGACTTTGAGGAAAATCGGATTCCACCATGTTCCGTCAGATGCGCGGCCGCCGGTATTCGCTTTGATAATGTCAATACTCGTTATCTTCATATCTTCTTCCTTTCTTTAGTATAATCCGAGCTACAACGTCTACTTCATTATACTATCTTGAGGGAAAAGCTTCAATAAAATTCTCTTATCCCTTCCTGTCCAAAATCTCATTCAACTCTTTCAATTCATCCTCAGATATTGCATTACATGTAAAAATGCCGAGTCATAATATTATGCTCCTCCTACGCTCACATTTTGCTCTAATTCATTCTACGTTCATAGAATCGCAACTATATTCCAACTATATTTTCCTCTACTTAAAGGCTTTCAGCTCATCCTTAAAAGCCTGAACCGTCTTCTCGTCCTCCTCAATCAGATACGAACGCGCAACCTTGCCATCAGAATCATAGTCACATCCGTCCCACCATACAGCTACCTTTATAGCATCATAATCTTCTATTTTAGAAAACATATTTTTAATCCACTTAACCTTGTCTCCCCCATTGCTGCTGCAAGCAAACTCCGTTATCATGAGCGGTTTGTCATAATTGGCAACAGTTTTTGCGTAAATAGCGTCATATATATCTTCAAATTCCCGCCATTCCTCACCTTCGTAATAGCTTCCCGTATTATATCCCGTAATACCAACCACATCGACATATTCATCGCCCGGATAATAATTGAACTCATAATTCCATTTGTAATCAGGAAACGATTTTTCGTTAGGATTCCAAACCCAGATTGTATAAGCGTTAGCGCCCTGCCCCTCAAAAATCTCATAAACATACCTATACATTTCGTTAAATATATCCGTATCCCTTGAAGTATGGAAAGCTGAATATTCGCACCAGTCTCCGTTCATTTCGTTGCACAGCCGAAACAGCACCGGAGATTTCAAATCAGCTATTACACTCGCATATTCTTTGAGAAAGTCATCATACTCGCCATCCAATATATCATAAACCATGTTCCCGTCATCGCTTTGTTGAGTTTGAAGCGTAAGCTCTACAGTTCTTCCGTTTCGGGCAGCCTCCTCGATAACAGTTTTTACCCCGTTAATGGAATCGTCCGTTTCAAAATGTGAATAATACAGCAAAATGTCAAAATTGAAATCAACCTTATTTTCTAAATCCGTTAGATAATTCCAATTCTCATCTATTCCCCATTTAAAGACACCCCAGGTCAGGTCGCTGTCCTTGCCGAAATATTGGTTATAAACCTGTTTTGTCTCGCTGCTCCAAAAGCTTCTCGTCCCGTCAGCCTCAAGCTGGGTGTCTCCGTCTAACAGCTGAAGATTCTCTATCATTTCTCTGCATCCCGAATCAAAGCTTATTTTCTTAGACGATTTTATAAATATAGTGAAAACTTTATTGCCCGTCAGCACTACGTCCGCGCAAAAATAATTGTTCTGGTCATTGTCTATTGCCTCAAGCTTATCTCTGCTCCACTCAGTTATCTGAACCTTGTTCCCGGAAACTGTCGTTGTAAATGATTGTGCCTTCTTATGGTCTGTTTTATTTTCTGTAAACTTATTCGAATAAGAAAGATATGAAT
>CAVIBE010000042.1:3354-3799 GCA_963640885.1 Oscillospiraceae bacterium
TTCTATTTTTCCTTCGATTTCTTCCGGCATAGTCAGCTTATATCCGTCTGTCCAATTGGTTATTTCCGTTTTTCCCGAAGAAAAATCTATGTCAATCGTATTTCTGCTATATGCACTGTCGCTCATTTTTTCTTCAGCCGCATTTTTAATCTCATTATTCCTTTCAAATTTGTCCAAAACCAAAAATAATACCGCACAAGTAGCTATTATCGTAAATAAAACTATTGATATAACAAACAAAATATTCTTCTTTCGACTCAAACCGAATCCCTCCTATTGTCTATTAGCTTTAATTTTTATGTTTATGCTTAGTCTATGTTCGTAGAATAAGCTGATTCTATTTTTATAGAACAGCTTTATTTCACATTCTATATTCATAGAACGCATTTGCCAATATTATTTGAAAATATTCTTAACAAAAAACTGCGAACATATGATATCATTC
>CAVIBE010000043.1:0-4132 GCA_963640885.1 Oscillospiraceae bacterium
TTCTTATTTCTGTGCGATGTTTTCACACAAACGCATGAGGATTGTAGCAACCTGCCTCCCTGCCGCCGCTTTTTTTGAACCGCATAATTCATTTTGGATTTTCACAACTATTAACAAATGCCTATTGAGTTTTGAATAAATAAGAATAAAATATAAATGTAAAGATTTTCTGATTTGGACATCAGATGCGAAAAAATAGAAAGAAAGGAACTGCACAGTTCATCAATCAGGAGGTAGATATGAAAATCAATAAAGTGTGGTCAGTATTTTGGAGCGCGACCGGAACAACAGAAAAAGTGGTGAGAAAAATTGCCGAAACGATTGCTCAACAACTTGGCGTAGAACAGGATGAATTCGATTTTACTCTCCCGTCTGCACGAAAGGGGATAAAAGCATTTGGCGAAGGCGATTTTGTTGTATTTGGGACGCCCGTTTATGCAGGAAGAGTGCCTAATCTTCTCCTGAAATATCTTGTTACAATAGAAGGAGGCGGAGCGCTTGGAGTTCCCGTAGTGCTGTTCGGAAACAGAAATTTTGACGATGCACTAATCGAGCTTAGAGATATAATGCAAGAAGACGGTTTTCATACCATCGCCGCAGGCGCATTTGTGGGTGAACATTCATTTTCAAAAGTATTGGGCGCGAACAGACCTGACGAAAAAGACCTTGGCATAGCGGAAGATTTTGCGAAGAAAGTTGCTCAGAAAGCCAAGGCAGTAGAAGCTGAGGGGCTACCTATGCCGATAGAAGTAGAGGGCGTGCCTAAGCCTTATCGCGGATATTATCAGCCAAGAGACCGAAAAGGCGTTGCGATAGACATAAGAAAAGTTAAGCCTCTCACAAATTCGGATTGCATAAATTGCGGCCTTTGCGCGAGAGTCTGTCCTATGGGTTCAATAAATCCCGAAAATGTGAGCGAAGTTCCGGGAATTTGTATAAAATGCTGCTCATGCGTAAAAAAATGCCCGATGCAGGCTAAATATTATGAGGATGCGGGTTATCTTTATCACCAGCACGAGCTTGAGGATATGTATCAGAGAAGAGCTGAGCCTTCGCTGTTTGTAAATCTGTAGCATTTGGATTGATCGTTTTTAGTGTTCATAAAAAATAAACTGAAATTGTAGCTTTCAACATGGAGAAAAATTGATATAATGATGACAACAAAATTTGTTTAAATTATTCTGGGGGTGAATAAAATGGCAGAAAAGTTAACATTAAGAATGGCAGATACGAGACCGGAAGACATCGATGCTTTGCATAAATATATATATAAGCTGGGCAGATATCAGAAAATGTCAGAATCAAGCGTTACAATTTCAAAAGAAACGTTAAAAGAGCAGATTGACAACAAGACTCTCGAAAGCGTAATTGCGTTTCTTGATGGTGAGCCGGTAGGTATAGGTCTTTTTTATACATTGGCATCAGGATTTACCGGAGGAACGAGCATGTTCCTGAACATTTATTATGTTGAAGAGCAGCTGAGGGGTAAGGGTATAGGAAAAGCCATAATGACATATTTGTCGCAGCTGTCGCTCGAAAGAGGATATGAGAGAATTGAGTGGCTGTGCCTGACATGGAATGAGCCTTCGCTGAAGTTCTACAGAGGTATAAAGTCGAGGGAAATTGATACGGTTATCACGTTCAGATTGATGCCGGATGATATGAGAAGACTTGACGAAGAGAGCAAACAAAAATAAAGGTAAGAATAATATAAAGCCGAGGAGGTACAAATCAGGATTTGCGAGATTTGTACCTCCTCGGTGTTTTTGGAACGACACGCAGGGTCGCTTCCTACTTAGCCCCCAATCTTTTGAAAAGCTTTATGATCTCCGAGAGGATTATTACCGTGAATGACATACCGATAATTTTTACCCATGTTATCAGAGACAGAGGCACAGTTGCGAAAAATGCTCCGCCAAATTCAGTTATAACAAACTGAAGAACAAAAGTCAGAGCGAAAATTCCGAGCATAGTTTTATTATTGCCTATATTCCTGAATATACTGCCGTTTGTAAGATTCCTGCTGTTGAAAGCATTGAAGAGCTGGAATAAAACGAACATCGTAAACAATACCGTAGGCTCAGCTTCCGCAGGAACTCCCAGGAAGTTTGTAAAATGCTGAAGCATGAATATCAGCGAAATATAAAGACCGTTTACAACAATTCCCGAAACCATTTTTCCGCCAACAATGCTTGCATCCCTCTTAGTCGGTTTGCGCTCCATCAAATCATCAGTAATAGGCTCAAGACCAAGAGCAAGAGCAGGAGGTCCGTCCATGATGATATTTATCCACAACAGCTGGAGAGCAGTAAACGGAGCTGCAAATCCTGCCAGAATAGAAGCAAGAACTACGATAACCGATGAGAGATTTACCGTCAGCTGGAACTTGATGAATCTTTGGAAGTTTTCGTAAATTCCGCGCCCCCATCTTACAGCATTAACAATAGTTGAAAAGCTGTCGTCCAAAAGAACGATATCGCTCGCCTGCTTAGATACCTCAGTTCCCGTGATACCCATTGCAATGCCGACGTCGGCATTTTTGATAGCCGGAGCGTCATTGATTCCGTCGCCAGTTACAGCGACAACATTACCATTTTCTTTCAGAGCCTTTACGACTCTCATTTTGACCGTCGGAGTGCTTCGCGCGATCACCGCTATTTCCGGAATCTTCTTTTTAAGCTCTTCGTCAGACATTTCTTCTATGAATTTTGCTTCGACAGCAATGTGTTTGCCGTCAAGTATGCCAAGTTCACCTGCAATAGCCTTAGCGGTTATTATATTGTCGCCTGTAAGCATTTTGAGCTCGATACCTGCGTGTTTACACTTAGATACAGCATCAAATACATCAGCTCTGATAGGGTCGGTTATTGCAACAAACCCGTCAAAAGTCAGATTGCTTTCTATTTCCGCTCTGTTATTTTCAAAATCAGATACAGCCTCCTGAGCTTTATGCGCAAAACCGATTATTCTGAAAGATTTTTCCTGATACTTTATGATTTCAGCCTCGATTATTGCTTTACGCTTCGCATCAATATCACACATTGCAATAATCTTTTCCGGGCTGCCCTTGGTATAAACAACCTGTCCGCCGTCAAAGCCTATAACTGTAGTCATATTTTTTGTATCCGAGCTGAACGGATAGACGTGTTCAACCGCTACCTTTTCGCGAGTGTCCTTATAATTAATACCCGCCTTGTCTGCCGCAGCGAGCAGAGCACATTCAGTCGGATTGCCTATAAATTCATAGCTGCCCGAATCGGAACGTATATCAGCTGTACCGTTTATGCAGAAATTTTCAAGCATATATCTGTTTTGAAGAGCTTCCGGCTTGAATATTTCATCATCACAAAATATATCTATAACAGTCATTTTGTTTTCGGTCAGAGTACCGGTTTTATCGGAACAAATGACATTTGTGCAGCCTATGGTTTCGCAGGCAATCATTTTCTTTACAAGAGCATTCTGCTTTGCCATTTTAATAACGTTGATTGCGAGAGAAATAGCTACAATTGTAGGAAGTCCTTCAGGAACAGCAGCAACGATAAGAACAATACTCGTTATGAATGTTTCCATAACCGAATTTAAAGAAATTGTGCCGTCCATAACCGACATTACTATTTGTATTACGAAAATAAGCGCGGCAGCAGAAGCGCCTAAGATGGTTATTTTTTTGCTCAGCCCGGCCATTTTTTCCTGAAGCGGAGTGCTGTCATTGTGCGTCGCAGACAGTTCTCTTGCAATTTTGCCGAATTCAGTTTCATCGCCTACAGCAGTTACGACCATTTTGCCGCTGCCCGTTGTGATAAAGCAGCCGGAATAAAGCATGTTGATTCTGTCTGCAACAGCTGTTTTTTCGTTAGGACATACAAATTCGGGATCTTTGTTTACTGGCAGGCTTTCGCCGGTAAGCGCAGACTCGTCCGCACTGAGCGACTGGCTTTCTATAAGTCTGCCGTCAGCAGTTATTCTGTCTCCTGTTTCAACGACTAAAATATCTCCGACAACCAGATCTTTTTGCTGTATCATTACCGGATTTCCGTTTCTGATGACCTTGACCGTCATGTTATCGTTTATTTGTTTTAGAGCCTCAAAGGCTTTTTCGCTTCGCCCCTCCATTAGGACGGTTATGAAG
>CAVIBE010000044.1:0-4364 GCA_963640885.1 Oscillospiraceae bacterium
GTCTTGACCCTCCGACATCAGTACGAAAAATTCCTTTATTTCTTTAATCTCAAGCCCTGACCGTTTAAGGCAGTTTATAATTTTGAGCGATTCGAGCTCATGCTCGCCAAAATAACGGATATGTCCTTTTTTCACAAGGTTAGGAAAAAGTCCCTCCTTATCATAGAATCTGAGAGTTGAAGTCGGGATGTCAAACATCTCCGAAATCTGACCAATTGTGTACATTTCAGCCTCCTTTTGTTAAAAAATAAACGCTTGACATGAAGTCAACTTTAAGTGCTAATATTAGCAATGGTATCAGAAAGCTGAGCTAAAGTAAAGAGAGGAGTATAAAGAAGATGTTAGGAAATTTTACTTACTGTAACCCGACGAAACTGTATTTTGGAGAGAATGCACTTGATAACCTGTCGACAGAGTTAAAAAAATATGGTAACAATGTGGTTTTAGTATACGGCGGAGGTTCCATAAAGAAAAACGGAATTTACGACGAAGTAAAAGCGATTTTGGAAAAAGAGGGGAAAAACGTAGCAGAGATATCCGGCGTTATGCCGAACCCGACAGTTGAAAAATTATATGAGGGCGTAGAAATTGCGAGAAAGCACAAAGCAGACCTCCTGCTTGCAGTAGGCGGCGGCTCAGTATGCGATTATAGCAAAGCCGTATCCGTTTCAGTAAATTGCGACGAAGACCCATGGGAAAAATATTATATCAGATTTGAAGAACCTGAATGCGAGACACTTCCTGTAGGATGCGTGCTCACGATGGTAGGAACAGGTTCAGAGATGAACGCTGGAACAGTAATCACAAATCCTGCACAGAAAATTAAGAACGGTCACGTGTTCAAGGACGAGAAGATTATGCCGAAATTCTCGATTATGAATCCGAGATATACAATGACATTGCCTCATAAGCAGATGGTTGCAGGCTGTTACGATATTTTCAGCCATGTATGCGAGCAGTATTTCTCAGGCGACGATGACAATACAACAGATTATATCTGCGAAGCTATCATGAAATCAGTTGTACATTCCGGCAGAATTGCGAATAAAAATCCTGAAGATTACGAAGCAAGAAGCAATATCATGTGGTGCGCAACATGGGCACTTAACACTCTGTTGGCTAAGGGCAAGACAACTGACTGGATGGTTCATATGTTTGGACAGTCTGTAGGCGCAGTTACCAACGCTACACACGGAATGACATTATCAGCAGTATCTCTGCCTTACTATAACTATATCATGGATGCAGGAATGCCTAAGTTTGTACGTTTTGCTCAAAACGTATGGGGCGTGAATGCTGACAATAAGACTGACAAGCAAATCGCAGATGAGGGATTGGCTGCAATGGAAGCATGGATGAAAGAACTCGACCTTGCGATGAACCTGACTGAACTGGGCGTGACAGAAGACATGATAGAAGATATTGTAAACGGAACCAGAATTTTTACAGGCGGTTACAAGCTTCTCGACAAAGACGAAATCCGTCAGATTGTAAAAGCGTCTATGTAAGTCAAAGCGTTTACGTGATAAGATTAAAAATAAGATTCGAAGATTAATGCCATATAAAATTAATGCCATAATTAAAGCAAAAGTCCTGATTTTTTTCGGGACTTTTTGTATATGAGGGATTCAATCTGATCATTTTTATTATTCTGTAATGCCTTTTCAAAATGGAGCAAAAAATGAAGCTATAAATGAAGAAAAAATGATTGACAATATTTATTAATCGAGTTTAAATATTATCAGTATGGAGTAAGGAGAAAACGATGGTAATTAAAAAAGACGGATTGATTATACCTGCGGGGTATGACTCAAAAATAGGAGTAATAGAGACAGAAATTGCAATCAAAGCCATAAAAGACTTTTTTATGGCTGTAATGGAAAAAAATATGAATCTGATGAGAGTGTCAGCGCCTTTATTTGTTGACCCGAGAACAGGTTTGAATGATAACTTGAACGGAGTTGAGAGAACTGTCAGCTTCACTTTGAAAGGCATCGACGAAATGAATGTGGAAATCGTGCAGTCGCTTGCTAAATGGAAGAGAATGGCTTTGGGGAAATACGGTTTTGAGCCGGGAAAAGGCCTTTATACCGACATGAATGCTATAAGAAGAGATGAGGATTTGGATAATCTGCATTCGGTTTATGTTGATCAATGGGATTGGGAGAAGGCTATTAATAAATCAGACCGCAACGAAGAATATCTCAAATCAACGGTAAAAACTATATATAAGAGCCTCAAAGAGCTCGAAGCTTTTATAAATTCAAAATATCCGCATATAGCGCCACAGCTGCCGGAGGAAATATCTTTTGTAACCACTCAGGAGCTTGAGGACCTTTATCCTGAGCTTGATGCAAAAGGCAGGGAAGACGCTGTATGCAAAGAAAAGAAAGCTGTTTTTCTTATGAAAATAGGCGGTGCGCTTAAATCCGGAGAAAAGCATGACGGAAGAGCGCCTGACTATGACGACTGGGAATTGAACGGCGACATTTTGCTTTGGAATCCTATCCTTGAAAGAGCATTTGAAATCTCCTCAATGGGCATAAGGGTTGATGAAGATGCGCTTTTGAAACAGCTGAAAATTGCCGGTGATATGGACAGAGCGCAGATGAGTTTCCACAAGGCGATATTGAACAGGGAGCTGCCATACTCAATCGGAGGCGGAATCGGTCAGTCAAGACTATGTATGTTTTTCCTCCAGAAGGCTCATATAGGCGAAGTTCAGGTTTCTGTATGGCCCGAGGATATGATAAATGAATGCAGTGAAAATAATATTTTCCTGCTCTAATTAACTCTAATTAAACGATATGCAAAGAGGAAGATAGTTATGTATACGAGAACAGAAGCACTTATAGGAAAATTCGCTATGGATATAATCAAAGAGAAAAAGGTTTTCATCTTTGGTATAGGCGGAGTCGGAGGATATGTTGCCGAAGCTTTGGCAAGGAGCGGCGTCGGAACGATTGCTATGGCCGATTTTGATTCTGTAGAAAAGTCAAATTTAAACAGGCAGATTGTGGCATTGGAAAGCACGATGGGAAAAAACAAGGCTGAGATTATGGCTGCGAGAATACGCCAGATTAATGAAAAAGCCGTATGCAAGTATCTGACCGAAAAAGTTGACGAAGTAAATATAAGATATCTGAAGCTGGAGAGCTATGATTACATAATCGACGCGGTTGATGATGTTAAGGCAAAGGTATCGATAATAAAAACAGCGAAAGAAAAGGGTGTTCCTGTAATCAGCTGTATGGGAACAGGAAATAAGCTTCATCCTGAAAAATTGAAGGTTGCTGACATTAAGAAAACCACGATGTGTCCGTTGGCAAAAGCGGTTCGTAAAGCGCTTAAAGCTGAGGATATTACCGAGGATGTAAAGGTTGTATATTCGACCGAAACGCCGGTGGTATCGGGTACGGAGACGGAAGATGGCAAAATCGCGCCTGCGAGTGCAATTTTTGTTCCGGCAGCGGCAGGTATATTGATTGCAGCAGAGGTGTTCAGGGATATGGCTTATCTTGATTAAAATTCGAGATTTTAAAACGGCGCGGTTGCTACGGAGCGGCACATAGGTACATTCCCTACGGAATACCATATATTGGATTAAAAACATATGGGCGTTGCACGCAACGGTTTAGAATGTTCCCTACGGCGAAATGTTGAAAAAAGTGCGTTTATATTTACAAGCGAAAACAAAAAAATTGTGAAGTTTCGGCTTCACAATTTTTTATAGCAATATTTTTTGCCTTTGGTTTCTGCAATTTCAACGTCCCGATTAACGGGAAAAACTATTCTACCGTAGCCTGACACAGGATGTTAATTACTTCTTGCATGGACGAACCTCGCGGAATCTGGTAAGTTCCGGCCTGAATCTGACCTTCAACACCCATCTGCTGCACCTGGTATGTAAAATCGTCAACATTTACTACCAAACCGGCCTGTTTCAGCACACCTGCGACTACATCGGTAGAAGAACCTGAAGGAATTACAACCTCTTTATATTCAACGTTAGGATCCGTTGTCTGTGCAGTTGTGGTCGTGCTATCAGCCGTTGCAACATCCTTATCAGCAGTTGTTTCGGTAGTCGTCGAAGCCGCATATTTGGCAGGCGAGTCAACTATTATATCAATTCTTGTCCATATTAAGAAAGCAGCCAGTGCGATAATAATTATTGCCACGAAGATATCGCTGAAATTGTAGATAAAATTTCTTATTGCACGCATATTTCTTCTCCTTTTTTTCTGATGTATTTATAATAATACATTGAAATTATATACTCAATAGGAGAAATTGTCGAATTAATTAAATTTTTATTACATTATTCTGAAATAAGTTTGTGATTTCGCAGTATTATAGTATTATAT
>CAVIBE010000045.1:0-5738 GCA_963640885.1 Oscillospiraceae bacterium
TTTTTATAGTATTATTTCAGCTTATGCCGTAAATTTTGATTTTTAATGCCGTCTTCCGTCATTGCATTCAGCCTTTAATATCGTCTTCTGTGCAAACCTTTATTCCCTCTCTCAGGAGCAAAGCCGCCGCAACTCCGTTGCCTTTTATTCGCTTGCCGCTAAAAGTTCCGTCATATATTGTGCCGCAGCCGCAAGAAGGGCTTCTCGCTTTCAAAACCGCAATTACCTCTTCTCCGTCAGAAACGGCTTTTTTTATCTTATCTAAAGACGCATATGCGCCCTTAATAAATTCCTCTGTTACATCCTGCCCTGTCCTGCTTTTTACTTTAGCTTTTCCACTAAGCACATCTTCTCCGCTTCCGCCTTCGATTTCCGCCGGCTCTCTCGGAGCTTTCAGACCGCCGAACGTTTCCGGGCAGATTTCAATAAAGGAATTTTCCTCGCACAGCTTTATGACTTCTTTGTCCATGTTATTCCCGCCGTTATACTTGCAATTTTTGCCCAGCAGGCAGGAACTTACCGCATATATCATTATACCACCGCCTGTCTGTTATTTCAGCAATAATACCGTTACTCCTGCTCCGCCTTCGCTGAGCATCCCCGGTCTGAAACTTTCCACATGCTTATTTTTCTTAAAGAACGGTTTGAGGCCGTCTCTGAGTATTCCCTCGCCTTTGCCATGAACTATGGTAACTTGTTTTAACCCTGCCATAAACGCATCGTCAATATATTTATCAACCAGCGCTGTAGCTTCGTCGAGATTGCTGCCTCTCACATCACAGGTAGAACTTACATTAGCTGTTTTCTCTTTATACATTGCCGCATATTTACTTCTAAGCTGCTTTTCTGTCGGCGCATCTTTCAATTTTTGCAAGTCTTCCGCCTTTGCCGCAACCTTCATCAGTCCGACTTGAACCATTAACTCGCCTTTGCTGTCCGGTTCAGTCAGCACAACGCCTTCCTGACCTATATTCACAAGCAAAACGCTAACTCCAGGCTTAAGCTCGCTGAGCTTTATCGGATTATTGTTTTCCTTTTTATCCAAAGTCTGAGCATATTCATCGGATTTTCCTTTGACCTGTTTTCTGACACTCTCAAACTTCCGGTTTCGCTCTTTCGGATCTGTGATTTTTTCAAGCTCCCTTAATTCCTTGAATACCGAATCGGAAAATTCTTTCATTTCCCGTATCATATCACGCGCCTCTTCCCTGGCACGATTCATGGTTTTTTCTTTTTGGATTCTAAACTTTTCTCTTTGCTTTTCCAAATCCTCCCGCATTTTTTTCAGCTCTATATTTATGAGAATCGCTTCATCACGCTCTTCTTCAGCTTTTTTTCTGTCATTCGTGATTTCCGATATCAAATCCTCAAATTCTATATCACCTTTTTCGAGAAGATTTTTCGCTTCATCTATGAGCTCCGGCGGCAGTCCGAGCTTTCGCGAAATCTCAAACGCATTTGACTTTCCTGCTGTTCCGATTATCAGTCTATATGTCGGGCTCAGAGTTTCTATATCAAATTCCATTCCGCCGTTTTCAACATTTCTTGTCGCAAGCGCATATTTTTTTAACTCCGTATAATGAGTTGTTGCCATTGTTTTTGCGCCTCGCCCTAAAAGATAATCCAGCACAGAAATCGCCAAAGCCGCTCCCTCTGTAGGGTCAGTGCCTGCGCCCAGCTCGTCTAAAAGCACGAGTGAATCGAAGTCTGCTTTGCTGACTATATCAACGATGTTTTTCATATGAGACGAAAATGTACTAAGACTTTGTTCTATGCTCTGCTCGTCGCCTATATCAGCAAAAACCTCTTTGAAAACAGTCATCTTTGTTCCGATTTCTGCCGGTATATGCAGCCCCGCCTGCGTCATGAGAACCATAAGGCCCACTGTTTTAAGAGTTACGGTTTTTCCGCCTGTATTCGGTCCGGTTATCACGAGCGTATCGTAATCTTTTCCCAGACTGACATTCATCGGTACAACCTTTTTAGGGTCTATGAGAGGATGCCTCCCCTCTTTAATAAGTATATATCCATCGTCGTTAAGAGTCGGTGCTATCGCTTTCATCTGAAGTGCAAGCTTTCCTTTCGCAAAAGCAAAATCCAGCTTTATCAATATGTCCTGATTTGTGCGAATCCCTTCCGCCTGCATTGCCACCATGCCGGAGAGTGCCTGCAAAATCCTTGCAATCTCCGCATTCTCTTTGAGCTGAAGCTCTCTCATCTCATTGTTGAGATTTACTATAGCCTGAGGCTCTACAAACAAAGTCGCTCCTGTAGCAGACTGGTCATGTATTATTCCTGGCACTTTTGCGCGATGCTCCTGCTTTACAGGTATAACATAACGTCCCTGCCTTATTGTTATCAGCGAATCCTGAAGTATTTCCTTATTGTCCTTTGACTGGATAATGTGGCTCATTTTGGCTCTGAGCTCTTCATTTTTTCTGAGAATCGCCCTTCTTATGCTGCGAAGCTCTGCACTCGCTCCGTCGGCAATTTGATCTTCCGATAAAATACACCTGTCTATTTCTTCTTCTTCCTGTTTGCATACCGTGATTCCTGCCGCATAATCCGCTATAACTCCCGAAATATTTACATCGCTTTTAAGATATGAGACAATGCTGCGAGCAGTATACAGATTTTGCTTTATCTGAAGCAGCTCTCCCGGCGAGAGTGTCCCGCCTTTTTGAACAAGCGAGATAAAAGGCAGGATATCGTTAATTCCGCCAATCGGGAGTGCGCCTTTCTGGATTATAACCGACAGCGCTTCTTCTGTCTCGTTTTGCATTCTTTCTATATCATAAACATTATCGGTAGGCTCCAGCGCGAGCGCAAGTTTTTTTGCCGCTCCCGAAACCGCCTGATCTGATAGCAATTCACGAACCTTGCCAAATTCCAGTATCTTAATCGATCTCTCGTTCATAAATCAACCTCTATCTTCGTTTTTTATGCTTCCTCTTCTTGCATATTCTTTTCCGGCGACGTATCATCCGCTTTGTCGTCGTTTTCTTCTTTCAAATTTTCATTATCGGCCGGGCTCTCTTCGTCCGGCAAAAACATCTGCATCTGAAGAGTGCTGTTTTTTATTTTATCCAGCTCTTCCCTCAGCTCATACATTTTTTTATACAGCTGTCTGTTTTCTTCTTTCAGATTAGCCGCCTCGGTTTTAACCGCCGCATATTCCTTCTCAAGCCTGTTGATTTCGTCCTTAGCTTCTTCGTAATCCTGAATAGCAGAATTTGTCTTGTCCCAAAGTTCGTTCTGCCCTTCCAATGCCTGATCTTTTTCCACTATTATCTCTAGCGCTTCATCACGATCCGAAACAACCTTATAAAGGTCCTCTGCTATATTCATAGCTATAAGAACCATAATATCCGCATTAAGACTTTTCTGCTTGCCGCCCAGAAGGCTCTCTATTTTTTCGTCAACATATTTTGCATAACGCAGAATATCTCCGCGAGAAGCCTGACCTGCTATAGTATACTCTTTTCCATAAACGTTTACCTTTACTGTATTATTCATTTCTGCCACGGCAAAGATCCCTCCATTCTTCATATCCCAAATTAAATAACCAAATCCTGTAACTGTTAAATATATGTAAGTTTTGTTTTGCTTAATTGACTCCACCAATAGGTGTATCTTCATATTATACAATTATATCGATGATTGTATCAAGTATATAGGCGAAAAAAACGGCAGGGTTTTTCCTGCCGCTTAGGTTCTTTTAAAATTTAGTTATTATTCTTCTCTAAGTGAAGCTCCGAATTTTTCGCTCAACGCCTTCAGAATCTTTTCGTGCGGTTTAGCGATTTCGTCGTCAGTCAGAGTTTTGTTTATGTCTCTGTATCTGAGCGCATATGCCATGCTCTTGTATCCGTCTACAACCTGTTTGCCTTTATAAACGTCAAACAGTTCAACGTTTTCGAGAAGCTCTCCGCCATTTTCTCTGATAACTTTGATGATATCGCCCGACTGAACCTCATCTTTTACAACCAGAGCAATATCTCTTTCCATAGCCGGATATTTCGGTATGGACTTATACAGAATTTCAAGGTCAGCAAGCTCAAACAGCTTTTCAAAATCAAGCTCTGCAATGTAAACTCTTGCAGGCAGGTTGTATTGCTCAACAACAGCAGATGACAATTCACCCAATGTACCGAGCACGGTTTCACCGATTAAAACATCAGCGCATCTTCCCGGATGGAAAGTCTTGCTTTCTCTATCAGCTTTGTATTGCGCATTTTCTATTCCGAGTTCGTCGAGCAAAGTTTCAACAACGCCCTTTATGTTATAGAAATCACAGTTCTTGCCATACATTCCGATACATAAGGATTTCGGCTCCTGAGGCAGCCCTTCTTCAGTCTTGAACGCATTCAGGAACAGTCTTCCAAGCTCAAACGCTTCAACACCCTCGATATGTCTTGCATTATTTCTCTCAAGAACCTCGAGCATATTAGGGATGAGAGTTGTTCTCATAACACTGTTTTCTTCACCAAGAGGATTTATAAGCTTAACAAAATCTCTCTTGTAGCTGTCTGCATCTACGAGAATTTTGTCAACGCCTCTCGGGCTTACGAACGAATAAGTCTGAATTTCATCCAGTCCTATTCCCATCAGCTTTTCTTTTACGAGATCTTCCATCTCACGTTTTGCAGGTTTAGATGCAACGTCAGAACCTGCAGGAAGTGTTGACGGATGATTATCATAACCATAGATTCTTGCAACTTCTTCAACATAGTCCACTTCTTCGAGCAAGTCAAATCTGATTGTCGGCGGAGTAACAGTCATCACATCACCATCAACTTCAACCTTCATCTCAAGTCTTTCAAAAATAGACTTCATTTCATCAGTCGTAAGATTTATTCCGAGCAAATCATTTATTCTCTTAGTTCTTACCTTAGTAACCGGAGCTTTAAGCTCTTCAGGATAAACGTCCACAGCACCGTTTACAACAACGCCTGCATCCAAAAGCTCGATAAGCTGGCATACTCTGTCAGCAGCAGTTCTGCATAAGTTTGCATCAACGCCCTTTTCAAATCTTGCAGAAGCTTCTGTTCTCAGTCCGAGTTTTTTAGAAGTTCTTCTCGTTCCATCAGGATCGAAGCATGCAGCTTCTACGAGAATAGTCTGTGTATCGTCCTCGATTTCAGAATTAAGACCGCCCATAATTCCGGCAAGAGCTATGCCCTTTCTGGTATCGTTTATCAAAAGGCTGTCGCCGTCAAGAGTTCTTTCTGTTGCATCAAGTGTTACGAATTTTTCTCCGTCTTTAGCAACGTCAACGATAATTTTTCTTCCTTCAACGTTATTGATGTTGAAAGCGTGAAGCGGTGTGCCATATTCAAGCATTACATAGTTGGTAATGTCGACGATATTGTTTATAGGTCTTACACCTGCTGCCATCAAACGCTTTTGCATCCACCACGGAGACTGCTTAATCTTGATATCCTTAACAACCCTTGCCACGTATCTGCTGCAAAGGTCAGGTCTCTTAATTTCAACACTTATATAGTTATTTACGTCTTCTACTTCATTTTTGATGCTGATTTCGGGATATTTCAAAGGTCTCTGGAATACAGCAGACGCTTCTCTTGCCATTCCGAGCATACAAAGACAGTCAGGTCTGTTCGGAGTAATCTCAAAATCAACAACGTCTTCTTCAACCTGATAAGCTTCAGCAAAATCCGAGCCCATCTCAAATCCCAAATCTTCTAAAATCCAGATTCCGTCACGCATTGTTACCG
>CAVIBE010000046.1:0-2075 GCA_963640885.1 Oscillospiraceae bacterium
AAAGGAAGGACAGCATATATGATATATTAATAAGTAATGCATCAATTATAATCAGCCCGACCAGCCTCACAAGTCTTTGCATCTCAATTCTCCTGACTCAATAAAATAAATTAATTCTACCATTTTTATGCCATTTTTTCAATATATGCGCCTTGCTTCATCAAAACTTAATATTTCCAAAACCCGCCCCTTCTCCTCCACTTTTTCCAAAACTTTTGCCGTAAGATGCACCCCCAAAACACGCATTTTTCAACGTTTTGCCGCATGAAACGCGCCTATGTGCCGTTGCGCGGAATACCTCTCGTCTCTTTCCTGTTTCCTCGTCTTCATAACCGCTCCACGCCCCTGTTCGGATCTCCGCCCGCGAAAAAAATGGAGGCCTAAACCTCCATTTTCAACATTTTCCATATATCTGGTTTTTATTATTACGCCTTCTTCGCTATGATAATATCCGCCACATCATCGTCATCATCCGAAACATCATAAACCCTTACATAATAACCCTTCTTAATAGACGACATAGACGAAACCTCATATTCATCCCCATCATCATTCAAGAGATATACCATCGTCGAATCCTTATACTCAACATACATATTGTCGTTAAGCTGAATCAATTTTTTCGCAGAATCCTTGTCAGTTATTTGCAGCCAGCTTCCGCCAGAACCAAGCTCCGTATGATACTTTCCTGTCATACTTTCGATTGTCGATGTCACCGATTTTACCCTGCCATTTTTCGTTGCAATTTCAAAGAGATCGCCAGCTTTTATTGCGTTTTTCAAAGCGTCATTCGCAAGTGTAACTCCTTTTTCACAAGCCCAGCTAACCTCATGACCCGCCGTCAGAGAATTCAACGCAGAAACATTTTCATCCAAAACCGAAACCTGCGCAATCGAATTTATTACGCCATAAATCTTGCCCGTAAAACCGCAATCCTCTGGAATAATCATTTCCGTAACCTGCCCATTTGCTACCTTGTAAAATCCCACCGTCGACACACTCTTGTAATTGTAAAGGTTGCCAACGCTCATTTCAGACGTCTTCGGCAGCTTCATATCTTTTGAATAATCGCTTTCCTCGCCATATGTATAAATTTTAACACCGGAAGCCAACTTTGTGCCGTTTATCGCAGTCATCTCGGAATCAAATTCTACCTTTCCATAGGTATAATCGCCAACCTGTTCCTTGTCCTTATCTTCCTGAGCCTTCTTAGCTTCTTCCTTTATACGGTCAAGACCGTTGTTGATGATAATCGCAGCCTGCTCCTTGGTCGCCTTTTCGCTCTTCATCGCAGCAACATCGCCGGATAAGTTTTCGTAAAGTCCCAGCTTTTCAGCCTGATTTATGTAATTTGCAGGCCAGGTTCCCGTCACATCCGTATCATCATAGCCGCAGGCTCTTACTACAAAGGTTGAAAGTTCACCAACCGTCACGTTTTCGCCCGGCTTAAAAGTTCCGTCAGGATAACCTTTTGCAATGTTGTTGTCACTCATCAGCTCGATTGAGCTTGCCGCCCATCCGTATCCGCTCAAATCCGAGAACCCGGTAGCAGCCGTTGTTGTATTTGCGTTTACGGTATCAGGAGAAATTGCTTTTGCCAGCATAATGCTCACCTGAGCTCTTGTCAAATTTGATTCCGGATGGAACAGTCCGTCTGTATCCCCGGTTATAATGCCTTCTTCTGTCAATTTTTGAACTGCTTTTTCGCAAGGCTGACCTGCTACGTCTGAAGGCAGGCTCGCTGCAAAGGACATTGTCCCTCCGAGCGCGGCTATCAATGTCGCCGCCATTATAGTTTTCATTTTGTTATTTTTCATTAATTTTCACCTCCACTTTCAGCATCAATGTTTTCAATGCCGAATTTATCCCATACACAATATAATACCGAAATTTCCTCAAAAGTAAATACAAGTCTCCAAAATGTCATAAACTTTACACATATCGCCATTTTCCTGTAACTTTCCCGTATAAATGTACATTTTTCAACGCTTCATAACCGTTCCGAACCCCCGCAACCGTTTCTTCTAATCTCGTCTCCAAAATTTAACAATTAAATTTGTTGAAAAAAATCCCCG
>CAVIBE010000047.1:0-3961 GCA_963640885.1 Oscillospiraceae bacterium
TGGTAACTCCGGCTCTCATATGAGCCTCGTTTATTCTCTTTCTCATAACTGCCTCTGCCGCCGCCAGCTGCACTCTGTCATTGACGCCCATTATCTCGTTGTTATCATCTATGACAAAGGTTCCCACCTTGAGATTTTGCATAACAGCCATTTTTATGAGATCCGTAATATAATATTCCTCAGCCGCATTGTCATTTTTAAGATTCATGACGTTGTTTTTCAAAAATCCCGCATCAAAACAATACATCCCGGAATTGATTTCCTTTATTTTTTTTACATTTTCGTTTGCGTCTTTTTCTTCGACTATCTCAGCAAACGCTCCGGCGTCATTTTTTACAATTCTGCCATAACCGTAAGGATTAT
Source organism: Oscillospiraceae bacterium (assembly GCA_963640885.1). Lineage (GTDB taxonomy): Bacteria > Bacillota > Clostridia > Peptostreptococcales > Anaerovoracaceae > UBA1739. The sequence goes on from CAVIBE010000047.1 coordinate 364, forward strand.
CAAAGACCGCAGTCAATACAGTAACAATGTTTTTTTCATTGTTATGGTAATCTATTAATTTTTTTAAAGTTTCGCCGGTTATAAGAGGCGTATCTGCGCATAAAACGAGCACAAGCCCGTCATCCGGAAGCCTGCCCCGTGCAGCCATAACAGCATGACCTGTTCCCTGTGGCACTTCCTGCGTGACGAAGGTACGATTTTCCGATTTAAGCTTTTCCCTCACCTGCTGTGCGCCGTGACCTACAACTATATAAAAATCCTCCATTGCGGATTCTGCCGCTGCCTCTAAAACATGAGAAGCCATTTCCCTGCCGCATATGGTATGCAAAACCTTCGGAGTATCTGATTTCATCCTGGTTCCTTTGCCGGCTGCCAGAATAAGAGCCGTTTTCCTCATTATATCCCTCCTGTCGTACATTTTAGTATAACACTTGCCGCCGTGTTCATAAAGGGAAAAAGCAAAAAAAGAGAACCTTTTTTATTTAAAAGATTCTCTAAGTCGCTACAATTTAGACTAATTCGTCCTGATTATCCTGCTTCGCAGCAAGTACTTTTTCATATTCAGCAAAAATCGCATCTTTGATTTTGTTTCTTGTCTCAGACAATAAAGGATGTGCAATGTCTCTAAAATCGCCCTCTCCCATTTTTCGGCTCGGCATAGCAATGAAAAGACCGTTTTGCCCTTCTATTATCTTTATATCGTGTACAACAAACTCGTCATCAAATGTAACGGATGCGATTGCTTTCATCTTTCCTTCATCGCTAACCTTACGAACTCTAACATCTGTAATCTGCATAAACTCACCATCCTTTTTACTGAATTACATAGCAGAAATGAATTTACAGTTTCCCACTATATTATGAATAATATCGTAAAAACAAGTTTTTTTCAAGTTTTTTTAAACCTTTTTTCACTTTTTAGCGAAATTGTAATATTTATTATAAGCTTGTACGCTTTATTCTATCGGTTCGTCGTTTGGATAAACAATTATCGGTTGTTCTGCATTGTCGTGATTTTCAATATAAAGAAGCGGATAATAGTCTCCTACCAGCTTTTTTTGCGGCTCTTTAGTCGCTATCAGTACGCCGATACCAACAGTTTCAACATCGAGCTCGGACAGCATTTCCGCCATTCCGCAGGCGCTTCCGCCGCCTCTCATAAAATCGTCTACTATTATTGCCTTAGTTCCCGGCACCAGAGATTTTTTTGATACCGACATTTTCTGGATTTTGCCAGATGAACCGGAGATATAATTTATGCTCAAAGTCGAGCCTTCAGAAATTTTTCCCTCTCTTCTCATTACTACCAGGGGCAGGTTCAGCGCTTCTGCTGCCATTACCGCAAGGGCAATGCCTTTTGTTTCTATCGTTACCACATAATCGGCGTTCATTTTTATGAATTTTGTTGCAAAGATTCTGCCTGCCTGTTTCGCCACATATGGGTCGAACATTATATCTGATGTAAAAATAAATCCGCCCGTAAGCACTCTGCTCGGCTCATTAAATTTCTTGCAAAGCTCAATCTGAAAATCTCTCACCGAACGGTTTGAAACTCTCGGTATGTACTTTACGCCGCCGGCAGCTCCTGCAATCGTTACGATTTCGCCGTCGCTCTGATTTTCGATTATTCGCTTACAGATAGTTATGTCTTCGCTTACCGTTGATTTTGCCGCATCGAATAATTCCGTAAAATAATTCAACGAATACAATTTGCCGGGGTTTTCCGAAAGTGTTTTGATTATTGTTCCGGTTCTTTCTATCCTCTTCATGAAAATCATCTCCTTTACACAAAATTTTCCTCTTATTCCCGAATTATATTTCAATTTTAACATATTTTATTCGATTTATATAACTATGTCAATCACATCATTCAGATAATTTGATAAATAGTTGGGTTCTTTTTTGTTCTTTTATGTTATAATCTTCTTTGTATAAGGAGATTATAGTTGAATGATTAATTTAGAGAAACATAAACATTTTCATTTTATCGGTATCGGCGGCATCGGGATGAGTGCGCTCGCACACATCCTGCTTAAGAGAGGATATGCTGTATCGGGTTCCGATATTAAGCCTTCCGATATTACTGCCGGTCTGGCGGAGCTTGGTGCAAAGATATATGACAATCACAGCGGCGAAAATATAATCGGAAGCGATGCCGTCGTCTACACAGCGGCAGTTTCTGATGAAAATCCCGAGATAATTCAGGCAAAAAAAGACGGGATTCCGCTTTATTCAAGAGCTGATCTTTTGGGTGCGCTTATGGAAAACAAGGCTCACAGCATTGCTATTTCTGGCACTCATGGAAAAACCACTACAACTTCTATGGTATCGCTCATTTTGGAAAACTCCGGTTTTGATCCGACGATTCTCGTTGGCGGAGACCTTCCTCAGATAAAAGGAAACGTTAAAATGGGTCAAGGCGATTTCTTCGTTACCGAAGCTTGTGAATACAAGGATAATTTCCTTAGCCTTAAGCCTAACGTTGAGATTATTCTGAATATCGACTCAGACCATTTGGATTATTTTAAAAACATCGAGCATATAGCAAGTTCTTTTTCAAAATTTGCTTCTCTCGTGCCTGATGAGGGTCTTGTCGTGGCTTATGCTGCAAATGCCTTTGTAGCAGACGTTATAAAAGACCTCAAATGCAATGTGGTAACTTTCGGATTCGGGCGCTTTTTCGATTACAGCGCAGAGGATATAAAATTCGATTCTCAGGGTTTTCCTGCATTTAATATTTACCACAAGGGCGAGTTTATTGCAAAAGTCCATCTTTCCGTTCCGGGAGAACACAACGTATCAAATGCGCTGGCGTCATTTGCCTGCACTCATTCGTTAGGCGCTCCGGTAGACAAGATAGTCGAGACGCTTGAAGCTTTTACGGGAACTCACAGGCGATTTGACCACATAGGCACTACCGCTAAAGGCGCCTCTATCATTGATGATTACGCTCATCATCCTACAGAAATTAAGGCGACGCTTAAAGCTGCGCAAAACGTGCCTCATCATGAGTTGTGGTGCATTTTCCAGCCGCACACATACACGAGGACCCTGGCTCTCTTTGATGAATTTGCCGATGCTTTTTCTGATGCGGATGTGGTTATCCTTACCGACATATATGCTGCGAGAGAAAACAACATATATCAGGTGGATTCAAAGGATTTGCTGAACAAAATCAAGGTTCGCCATCCGGGCAAGAAAGTTATGTATATGAATGATTTTGAAAGGATTGCTGATTTTGCGGCATCAAACACAAGCGAAAACGATCTTATAATAACGATGGGAGCGGGAGATATATATAAAGTCTCCACAATGCTCAAAAACAAATAAATAAAAAAGGTGGTTCGGTATATGCTGAGGTTTTATAAGGCAGTATGATAAAACTGAATTAAGACTAAGGCATCGCAATGGCAGATGAGGCTTTGACTGTAAAAGGTCAGAGCCTTTTTCTGTGTTTAGAAAATCCGCACATTCGCAATCTAAAAGCCAATCAGATAGAATATAGTCAAGGGTGTCCGTTGCATGGGTACTGGAAATTATAATAGAATTGTGTTATAATAACGCTATATTTTCAACAATTATTAGTAAAGGAGATGCA
>CAVIBE010000048.1:0-7210 GCA_963640885.1 Oscillospiraceae bacterium
TTAGCAGCTCTTTCAAAATCGAGGATTCCCAAATCTGTTCCTACATCCCAATGAGCTTTAAACTCAAAGTCAAATTCTCTAGGTGTTCCCCATTTTTTGATTTCAACATTATCTGCATCGCTAAGTCCTAGCGGAACGCTTGGATGAGGAGCGTTAGGTATTCCGAGTAAAGTTTCCTGAAGCTGTGCTTCAACGGTTTTTACTTTTTCGTCCTCTTCTTTAATCTTTTCAGATAAAGCTTTCATTTCTGCCATTAACTCAGTCGTATCTTTGCCTTCTTTTTTGAGCTTTGGAATCTCTTTTGAAGAAGCATTCTGTTTATTCTTCAAAAGCTCAACGTCTGCCAAAAGAGCTCTTCTCTGTTCGTCCAGCTCCACAGCCGCGGAAATATTGAAATCTCCCTGACCTCTTGATTCAACCGCTTTTTTGACAGTTTCAAATTCGTTTCTGATTCGTTTAATGTCCAACATTTATATGCACCATCCTTTATTTAAAATACGTTTCTTTTGTATTCGTTATACTTTTCGATAAGTTCTTCTATCTTGCCATGCATTTCCACCTGAAGCATCGAAGCCAGAGGATAATCCTTTTCGCCAAGCGCGGCACGCGTTCTCGTGAACAGAGATTTTCGTCTTAAAGTATCTTTCATAAGATAATTTTTAAGCGCATGTATCTCTTTCCAGTTTGCAACGTCCAAATCGCTTTCTTCTTCACATTCAAGCTTTACACATTCTCTGACGATATCCTGGTATTCGTGAATTATACGCACGGACAATTCCGTTGCCCACATATCGAGCATTGCTTCTTTGTACGACTCTACAGACAGCTCGTTGAAAACTCCGCCTCTGTAAAGCACTGCCAGCCTTCCGGGATTTGTTTCAAGCGCCATTATATTTTCCCATACGGTTTCAGGTGCTCTTCCAAAAAGCTTGTTTCTTTCCATCGGTGTATATTCGGTAAATACATTTTTCTCGCTTCTGTAAACTCTGTCTTTCTCCAAATAGAAACCCTCTTCACCATACTCCTTTGATATCTCTTTTTCAAGCTCTTGCGGAGTTTTTCTTTCCAAAAATACAGCTCTGATGCCGTCGAGCATTGCCATATATGCGCTTGCGATTACAAGATAGGTATTGCTCTTCGGATTCGGCGACCTGAGCTCAAATCTGGTAGAAAACGGATTTCCCAGCTCTCTTACAAGCCCTACAAGAACTGTTCTGTTTCGCGAAGGTGTCATCGAATCGTGTCCCAGCGAGGTAACTATACATACAGGTGCTTCAAATCCGGGTTTGAGCCTGTTGAGCGCATCGTTTGTAGATGAAACAAACGGATTCATTATTTCATAATTTTTCAATATTCCCATAAGAGCGCCATAGCCTATAGGTGTCATGAACTGTCCTCTGTCGAGAGAGGTGAACAGATTTATTCTCTTGCCATTTTTAAGTTTTGCCGCCACGCCCAAATGAGTATGCTCGCCGTTTCCGGCAGCCTGCTCCATCGGCTTTGCCTGGAAGGTTACTTCAAGCCCGTCATTTCTGAAAATATCTTTTACTACATTTTTAACCTGAGCTTCGTTGTCCGCAGCCTGGAGCGCTTCAGCAAACTTCCAGTCTATTTCAAGCTGCTCCATAACGTGGTCGAAACCGCCGTTTCTGATAAGCTTTGCTTTTACGCCGCCGACTTCTTTGTGACCCATCTCTACGTCAAATCCGTAATAATCAAGGATTTTAAGTGTTTTTTCGAGCGCAGTTCTTACCGGTCCCACAGTCCTCTTCCAATACTGTTCTTTTAAGTTCTGAGAGGTGGCGAGCTGCTCTCTGTCGGCAATATCGTCCGGCGTCTTTACCCAAAATTCCAGCTCCGTCGCCGAAGTCAGAATTATTTCTTCTATTTCTTCAGGGCTATCGATTCCTATATATTTGCATATGTAATCATTGTCGCTGATAAGCTCCATGAGCTCTTTTTTAAATTCTTTTATTGCATGTTTGAGGATTACTCTTGAACCGACTTCAAGTGTCTCGTTGTGAACCAGTATCGACGGTATTCTCAGAGTTCCTACCGGAAATCCGGTTTCCGCGCTTATGTGCGCATAGTTGTAATCTACGTACCAGTTTACATCTCTGTCAGGGATTATGTCAACCTTGGCATTGTTAAGCTCCGCAATCTTAGGCAGCATTACGCTGGAGCCGTCGGTCTGAACTCCGTTTTTCATAAGCTGGTCAAAATCTTCAATAAACAGCTTTACAGGTATTTTTGCGTCAGTGCTGTAACCCCATACATCAACCCCGACCAGAGAAACAAATTCTACTTCCGGATGCTGATTAAGAATACTTTTTATAGTCTCCTTTGAATTTTCCTGTGGAGAGACTTTGTACAACATTCTTTTAATATCCATAACTATCTCCTAATACATCACATTGCCGGGGCGCTTACGCAGCCCGGATATATAGCAATAAAACAGATTTTGCGAAAATTTCCGCTATTCAGTCTCTGAACTTCCTTCAAGCGCATTCAGATAATTCTGAAGCTCTTTTAAATACTCGCCGTAGCTTGCCCAATCGCCCGCTTTTTGCGATGTCACAGCGTTGTTAAATGCCTCATTCGCTTTTTTGATAAGCTCATTCTGGCTTACGACGGTTTCTGACGAAGTGTCGCCTCCTGATTGGTCGCCACCGCTGTCGTCTTGCTCTGACATATCCGCATCGACTTCGCCGACATGTGCCAGATCGCCTATTTCTTTACCGAATAAAGTTTTAAGCGCATCGCCTAGAGTTTCCTCATATGCGATAGTGTCGTTGTATACTGCAACCACACGTTTTACCTCCGGCAGGCTGCTCTCGTTATCCGCCTGAAGATATATCGGCTCTATATACAGCAGCGAGTCTTCAACCGGAATAACAAACAGATTTCCTCTCAAATATGTCGAACCTCTCTGACTCCACAGCGAGAATTCTTTTGAAATATTCGGATCCTGGTCGATTTGAGCCTCTATCTGTGCCGGGCCGTAAATTGTTACGCCCTTAGGCATTCTATACAATTTTAGCTGACCGTAATTATCGCCGTCCGACCGCGCAATCAAAAGTCCCGTCATATTATTTTTGCTCACAGGCGTGTAGGATATCGTTGAAACGAACTCCTCTTCGGTGCTTCCCGGCAGCGACATGATGTAATAATTCGATGTCATCTCAACCTGATCCTGACCGTAGATTTCATTGGCAATATCCCACTGGTCTTCGCCCTGATAGAATACGTTCACGTCTGTCATATGATATTTTGTATACATATTAGCCTGAATTTCAAACAGTGCTTTCGGATATCTGATATGACTGTACAAATCCTTTGGCATCTCGTCTATGCTCTTAAAGAGCTTAGGAAATACTCCTGCCATCGTCATCACGAGCGGGTCCGATTCGTCTACAATGTAGAAATCCACGCTTCCGTTATATGCGTCAACTACAACTTTTACTGAATTTCTTATATAATTCAAGTTTTCCGTATATGGCTCTGCGTAAGGGTAATAGCTGCTTGTCGTATATGCGTCCATCATCCAGAAAAGCTTGCCGTCCTCGGAAACTACCATGTATGGGTCTGCGTCGTAAGACAGATACGGTGCGATTTTCTCTACTCTTTCTTTAATCCCGCGGTTTATCATGATTCTGGAATCAGAAGATATGTTTGTTGAAACCAATATCTTCATGCTATGCTCTCTTATCGCAAACAGCACTCTGCTCAGCGGGTTAAGTTTAATGCCCGCAGTTCCCTCATATTCTGTATATACGTTGCTTTCGCCCAAAGGATAGTCAAATTCTTTTTCATCTGTATTGACTATTGCATAATTTGTCGTAAGCTCGCCGAAATAGATTTCCGGTCTTGTTATCTGAATCTCAGGCACGGCTGACTGCGGTGGAACATTTTCTATCATAATGTCCGGCTGACCTGAAGCAGTGATACTGTTTACTTTTGAAAGAGTTATCCCGTACCCGTGAGTATATTTCAAATGCTTGGTTATCCATTGAGAGTTTATCTTCTCTTCGTCGATTTCTCTCGCAGAAAGGAATACCTGGGTATAGTCCCCGTTGACCATGTATCTGTCAACGTCGACATCGTTAAATGTATAATACTGTTTTATACTCTGACGCTGGTTATAAAACTGTTTGGTCGGCTCAAAATCGTTTACCCTTATGTTTCCGAAAATAGCTTCATTCTTTTTTATATCCTCAGCAGTCAAGGTATCGTCTGCCGCAAATTCGTTTTCTTCTATGTCGTCTATTCCATATGCGGTCTGGGTCATTTTTATATTATTGTCAATGTATTGGCTCTCCTTGGAGATTTCGTCCGGAGAAACGATAAAATTCTGGACAAGAAGCCCTATTCCTGTTCCCGCTAAAGCTACCACTATCATCAGCGCCGGCGTCACAAGAGCCATCTTGTACTTTTTCCTGGAAATTCCGATTGCAAACAGAACCGCCGCAACAACGGAAAGCACCATAAGAATCCTGTACTCCCAAAGATAAATGTTCGCATCAACGAAGCTTGCGCCATAAACGACGCTGCCTTGATTATATAAAAGTTGGAATTGTTTGAGCAAAAATCCGATGCCGATTACAATGAAGAAAATTATGCCGATTATTACAACCTGTCTGAGCGCCAGATTGAGAAGCGGTTTCCAGTTCTGAGAAATTAGCTTTCTGCCGATATTTCTTCTGTCCGAAAATTCGCCCTGATTATAGTCGTCCTTCGCAAATGCATCCTGAAACAGCTTAGGTCTTCTTACGCTCATGAGAAAAACGTAATAAATAAGTGTCAATATAAGAAGCATAACTAAAAGTGTAATCGCTATGCTGAAAATCTGATTTGCCAAAGGGAGTGTAAAGATATAGAAGCTTACGTCCATGTTGAATAACGGGTCGCTGAGGTCGAAATCTTTTTTGTTTATGAAACTCATTATTTCATACCACAGCGTTGTTGTAGTAAGCATGGTAGCAACGAAAGCAAATAAAACAGACAAAACCCACGACACTTTGTTTATAGTGATGTCCTTTGCTGTATATTTGATTATATCCACTTTTTTATGATAGTCCGAATTGACGGCTTTCAAATAAAGCCTGAGCAGCACTGTCAATATTATAAAGCACGGTATTCCCAGCTTGAGCTGTGACAGCAGTTTTGTGAAAAATACGCTTACATATCCCAGTTCCTTAAACCACAGGAAATCTGTAAAAAATGTTATCAGCACTCCTGCAAGCAATAAGAGCACGACAACGACCCCTAATATGGTCACTAAAGCTTTCTTTTTTCTACTCATCCTTTTAAACTCCCTCTTTACATTCATTCTTTACATTAGTCTTAAATTGTATTATAACCCTTTTTACAATCAATTACCAATTTTTTTTGCCGCCATATGGGATTGTGTAGGGAACGTAACCGTTGCGTGAAAACTGACCTTGTTGCGACGTCCGCTATCATATAATCCCAACAATAGTTTCAAGGTCATAAAGCACAGTTGCATTTTCCTTAGCGTCATTAACAATCTTCTCATCAAATCCGCTTTCAGAAAACAAGGCATAATAAAATTTAGCCTTTTGCTTTAACGGTGTAAGTTTTGCCAATGTATCAAGATATTCTGAATAAGAGAACGGAACTCCTTTGAACTTACATTCACCTACCAGATAATTTTCTTCCATCCTGTCGATACAAAGCACATCTATCTCTGTTTCTGCTGTCCTAAGACCATTCTCTTTTTTAGCATCACGTACGGTTGTTTTACCAAACCATCTTCCTATTTTCGTATAACGAAACGGGAGCTCGTTTCGCTTTTGCTTCTGCCTCACAAACTCCCGGCATACGTCCTCAAAGACAACAGAAGCAAATTCATGAAGCGCCGGCTTTATAGCATATTCATAAACACCGTCCACATCTCCGTCCTCAAGCTGTGAGTAATTTACAAAGCCAAAAGCATACCAGAACCGGAAGAAATTATCCGTCAATCTATACGTTCCACGATTTGTGTTGGCATGTTCTTTTGTTTTTGCATTAACCGAAAACTCTCTTTCTACTATTCCCAGCTCAATCAAATTTTTCAGATATACACTTGTCTTTGATGTATCTTCAACAAGAGATTTTTGACTAATATCATTAAGCTTTGTATTCCCCAGCGCTACTGCTTCAATCACAGAATTATAGATTGGTGTTTCTCTTAATTCCTGATGCAAAAGAAATTCGACTTCGCTGTATAAAACGCATCCTTTTGTCAGAATATTCTTTTTGATATTATCTTCTATAGAAAGTTTTGGATTCCACTGTCTTAAATAATGAGGAATTCCTCCAAGAACAGAGTATGCAATCACTTTATCACGAGCGGAATAATCAGGGAAGAACTTTATCGCATCATAGAATGGCATTTCCGTCATCTTATAAATTCCTGTGGCTCTGCCATAGAGCGGATTCTTTTCAGCAAGTAATTCTTTTTCGATAAAACTCATGGCACTTCCGCAAAGAATAATCATAACATTACTCTGACGAAGTTCTGAATCCCAAAGGTTTTGTAAAATGGAGGGTATGCTTTTATTTCCACGGCACATATAGGGGAACTCATCTATGACAAGCAACTTCTTTTTATCTGCATAAGGCAAATCAAGGACTGCACGAAACGCTTTTTCCCAGTCTTCAAATTGCGAAATATAATTTTTCGCAGGGATATTTTCCTTAAACAAGCGTGATGAAAAGTTTCTGAGCTGCGCCTTATCGGTTGTCTGTGTGCATGAAAAGAAAACGTGTGGTTTATCCTTACAAAATTCTCTTAAGGTTTCCGTCTTTCCCACACGGCGGCGTCCATAAAGAACAATAAGTTGACCATTATCCGCTTCATATTTATCATTTAAAAACTTTAATTCTGCTTCTCTGCCGATAAACATATAATCCGCCTCCAGCTATTCAAATTTAGATTTAGTAAATCGTGATTTGGCATTATTGTACCCGCAAACAGAAAAAAAAACAAGCTGATTTTTTCATTTTTTCGAGATATGTAATTTTGCAGAAAACGACCTGCGTGCCGCTTCCGTGCAAACCTGCATTTTGGGGCGATTTCGCCGCCATCACCGCCATTTTGACCTCTTTTGGCGTTATTTGTGGCGTTATTCGCATCGTTCTGCCCCAGGCAATATTATTTCGTCACCAAGTCCAGCAGACTCTGGTAGCTGTCCACTACATCATA
>CAVIBE010000049.1:0-7132 GCA_963640885.1 Oscillospiraceae bacterium
CTTGTATACCATGTGTAGTCTTGACATCATAACCGTTCCGTACAAACGTGTATTTTTCAACGTTTTCGTAGGGGACGACCTGCGTGTCGTTGCGTTTGAAACGATCCATATGTGCCGTTTTGCCTAAACTCTACTCTTCGTAGGTAGCAAAAATAAATGATATAATTTAGAATGTGACTATGGAGGTGATGGGAAAATGAATCAATATGTGACCGGAGCGGTGATTAAGCAGCTGCGTGAAAAAAATAATGTTACCCAGTTGCAGTTAGCAGATAAAATTGGAGTCAGCGATAAGACGATTTCAAAATGGGAAACAGGAAAAGGTTATCCGGACATTACACTATTAGAGCCGATTGCAGATGCACTCGCGGTCTCAGTTGCGGAACTGATTTCCGGAAATACCGTCTATAATTCAAATGTATCTGCAAATATGCTGCGCTCAAAGTTTTATATATGCCCTGTATGCGGCAATGTAATTCATAGCATGGGAGAAGCGGTTATTCATTGTCACGGGGTATTGCTCCAGCCGGCAGAAGCAGAAGAAACCGATGAAGACCACAAGATTTTTATAGAACGGATAGAAGATGAATATTATATTCGTATAGACCATGAGATGAACAAAAATCATTATATTTCTTTCATCGCGGCAGCCTCTTCTGACAGGATGCAGATGGTCAAGCTGTATCCGGAGTGGGAAGCCGAAGCGCGATTTAAGATTAGCGGTATAAAAAAGATATATTTTTATTGCAATAGAAGCGGCCTGTTTTCAATCAGACCGGTTAAAGGAATTGACGATAAAAAATCGGGATATGATGATACGCAGGAAAGAAGAGAACTGGAGAAAACGGCTGAAAAATTAATCGGGTAATTTGACAAAGAGCAGGAACCGTTGGTTTGCTGCTCTTTCGCGTGTGTGCCGGGCATGGCACACATGAAAGATGCCTCATAAAATGAGGCATTTTTTTATGGAAATCAAAGAAAATGCCCTGTTTAAAGATTGAAATTGAGCCTTTTATACCAAAAATGAAGATTATCAGGATTTACCGGTGTAAATGTTCGCCTCATTATTCACGGGAATTCCTTATAAAAAGCATTGTTTTTTTTTGCCTTTATGGTAAAATTAAATGTAACTGTCAAAGAAGACAATAATTATAAGGATTAGGGCTATGGATAAAAATGGCAAACGTTATAATAAAATAATTGCATATGGCATTTTGTGGGCGTTGGCACTGGCTGTTGTTTTGATAGTTGCTTACGGAATACCGGAAATCGGCGGAAGCCTGAAGTCAACATATGTAGCTGAATACGATAACGTTTATGTTTCAAATGAGACAGAGTGTTATCTGGTAAAGGACGAGCTGATAACTTATTCAAATACTACGGGAACGGCTGCTTATTATATTGAACAGGGCACTCACATAAGAAAGTATACAGAAATAATGAGAATAGGAAGTGAGTCATATACTTCAGACAAGGCCGGGATTCTTTCCTATACTGCTGATGGATACGAAACATTTTTTATAAAAGATAATTTTCAAAATATTACCAAAGAAGCAGTCAAAGACTTTACTATAGAAAACCAGAAACTGGCCAAAGAAGAGATTGCGGCCGGAGATCCGATTTTTAAGGTCGTGGACGATAAAGAATGGTATATTGTTTTTTGGGTAGACAAAGAAAATATGGACAGGTATACGAAGGGAAATACTGTCAGCGTTGTAATTGACGACAGTCACAGGGTTGATGCCGAAATTTATGACATTTATGAACAAAAAGGTGATTATCTCGTTGTATTAAAGTCCGAAGAATATTATGACGAGCTGGCGGAAAACAGAAAGCTCAATGTTGAGGTTGTGCTTGTGGATGAGCAGGGGCTGCTTATCAAGCAAAAAAGCATTGTGACTGTTGACGGTCAGCCGGGAGTTTATGTTAAACAGCTTAATGGTAAATACGAGTTTGTGAGAGTTAAGATTTTGACACTTGCAGACGAGGACGCTATTGTCGCAGCCGGTTCTTTTTCCGAAATGTCGGGAGAAGTTATGGAGCGGGTAGAGACGATAGATGCCTACGATGAAATATTAAAAAATCCAAAGAGTACAGACAAAGGTGGCGAAAAAAGTGAGTAAAATTCATGAAAATTTGGACATGCTTGAAAAGAAGATTCAGCAAATCTGTGACAGCTGCGGGAGAAAAAGAGAAGATGTTCTTCTTATAGGCGTTACAAAAACACGAACAGCCGAGGAAGTCAACGAAGCTGTTGAGTGGGGAATCACAGATGTTGGTGAAAACAAAGTTCAGGAAATCATGGACAAATACGATCATGTTCCTAAAAATGTAAGATGGCATATGATTGGGCATCTTCAGACGAATAAAGTAAAGTATATCATTGACAAGGTTGCTTTGATTCATTCGGTTGATACATTAAAACTTGCAGAAGAAATCAATAAGAGAGCAAAAGAACACAATCTAATAGCAGAGGTTCTTATTGAGGTAAATGCAGCAGGTGAAGAATCCAAGTTCGGAACAGACCTGGATGGCGCAAGAAAGCTTATTGCAGACGTGAGAGAAAATTGTAAAAACGTTCGCATAAAAGGACTTATGACTATTGCGCCGGCAACAGATAATCCGGAGGAAGTCAGAGGATATTTCAGAGAGCTTAAAGAATTATTTGACTCATATAAGGATATCAAAGACGAAACTATGGATTTTGAGCATCTGTCTATGGGAATGTCAGGCGATTATGCGGTTGCGATTGAAGAAGGCGCAACGATGATTAGGGTCGGCACTGCGATATTTGGAGCAAGAAATTACAATATTTAGTACGATAAAAGTACGAAACGGAGGTAAATTATGAGCACAATGGGCGAAAAATTCAAAAAACTGATCGGTATCGATGATTATGATGATTATGATGATTACGAAGAAGATTATGTTGAACCGCAACCTGCTAAAAAGACTGATATAGATGATTATTCGTCGGATTATGCCCGATTCCAGAGGGATAATTACAGACAGAGAGATAATATTAAAGATGATAGAGATAGGAAAGTAGTAGATTTTAATCAGAGGGTAAAAATGAGACTAATTGTAAATGAACCGGCAGCTTTTGATGACTGCTCTAAAATAGTTGACAATCTTAAAAACAAAAAACCTGTAATCATTAATCTTGAAAAAATAGAAACAGAGCTTGCAAAGAGGATTTTTGATTTTGTGAGCGGCGCTACATATGCTCTTGACGGAAGTGTGCAAAAAGTTGCAAACAACATTTTCGTATTTGCACCGGATAATGTGGATATATCTTCCAATATCGAGGAGTTTAAGACATTGACCAAGGGTAATCTTTTTCAGCCAAAAGGAGATTTTTAATTTATGACAGCCTTATTAATTGCACTGAGATGGTTTTATAACATACTCGTTGCGCTTATACTTATAAGATGTTTTGGAAGCTGGTTTGTGCGAAATCCGTATGGCAGCAAATGGTTCTCTATAGTTATGCAGCTGACAGAACCGCTGCTTGCTCCGTGGAGAAAGCTTTTGGCGAGATTTCAAAGAGGCATGATGATTGATTTTTCACCGGTTATCGCTCTGATGTTTCTTTCGCTTGTTTACAAACTGCTGATTCGTATAATCATTCTCATAGCTTATTGATGGGAATTATAAGGTGAAGGCTTTTGGACAGTATGAGTTATACTGAAAAATTTTGGGTGTTCTTGAGGCAGGAACACCCATATGTTCTTAATTATGGGAGTAAAGAATGATATATGCAGTAACAGCTATTATTGCAGTTTCGGTAATTATAGACCAGATACTGAAGCTGATTGTTTCTAATGCGCTTGAAATCGGGCATACAGTGCCGGTGATTGATGGCGTATTTCATTTTACTTATGTTCAGAATTTTGGCGCAGCTTTCAGCATTTTGCAAAACCGCCAATGGTTTTTAATCCTTGTGACTTCGGTGGTGATGATAGTAGCGGTGGTAATTATGGTGAAAAACATAAAAAAATTCACTGCGCTGCTGAGCGTGAGCATTGCTTTGATAATCGGCGGAGGCATAGGAAATCTGATAGACCGCATAAGACTCGGTTACGTGGTCGATTTTATTGATTGCAGATTTATAAACTTTCCGGTTTTTAATTTTGCCGATTGCTGCGTTGTAGTGGGAGCGTTCCTGCTTGTCATATCCGTTTTTGTTTGTGAGCGCAAGGCTCAAAATAAGGAGAAGTAGAGCATGGACAAGTTTGTGATAACTGTAGAGCCGGAGTCTTCTGGAATGAGAATTGACGCATATCTGGCTTCGGTTACGGATAACAGCCTGTCCAGAACCTATATACAAAAACTTATGGAACAGGAGCAGATATCTGTATCGGGAAAGATTGAAAAATCGAAGAAATATAAGGTGAAAACAGGCGATATATTGGAGCTGATAATTCCGGAGCCGGAAAGTCTGGATGTAAGTCCCGAAAATATTCCTCTTGATATTGTCTATGAAGATGAGGATGTGGCGGTAATCAATAAGCCGAAAGGCATGGTTGTGCATCCTGCACCGGGAAATGAGCACGCAACTATGGTAAATGCGCTTCTGTATCATTGCAAGGACCTGTCTTCAATAGGTGGAGTGATTCGTCCAGGGATAGTTCACCGCATAGACAAGGACACTTCGGGTCTTATAATGATTGCGAAAAATGACAATGCGCATATTTCTCTTACTGAGCAGCTCAAGGTACATTCGATAACGCGGGTATATAACGCGATTGTGTTTGATAACATAAAGGAAGACGAGGGAACAGTAGATGCGCCTATAGGCAGATGCCCGACCAATCGTTTTAAGATGGCGGTAGTTCCTGACGGACGCAGAGCAGTTACGCATTACAAGGTTTTGGAGAGGTTTGGCAATTTCACTTATATAGAGGCAAGACTTGAGACAGGAAGGACGCATCAGATCAGGGTTCACATGGCATACATAAAGCATCCGCTGCTTGGGGATGGCGTGTATGGACCTGCGAAAAAGCTGTATGGAGCTGATAGCCAGATGCTTCATGCCAGGGTGCTCGGTTTTATTCATCCGAGGACCGGAGAGTATATGGAATTTACATCTGAGCTGCCCGAACAGTTCCAACAGATACTCGTAAAATTACGAACTCGTTAAGGTTTCTTAAATTAAATTTAATATTGAAAAATCACGCTAAACCCTATTGAAAAAAGCTGTCAATAATAGTACGATTATGGAGATGTTTATAAAGATAATTTGACTGAAAGGATGGACTGAAAGGATAGCTTCAATTATGGGGATAGGAGAATTTAACGTAAAGACAGGCAGGTGCAGATTAAAATCAAAATTTCTTCTGTTACTGCTTTTTCTATTGATATTTGCTTTGGCTGTGGCGGGCAGGTGTGTTAATAATGATGATAATAAACAGCTGTCGGATGAGCAGCAGACCGGAATTAAAAGCGATCAAAATATAAATGGTGAAAGTACCGAGGGGACTGAAGGCACTGAAGGAACAGATGGCGCCGGAGCAGGCGGAGAAACTTCGGGTGAGCAGAATTCGCAATATGATCCGGCAAATCCGTATGCGATATTTGAAGGGGCGCTGTTTATCGGAGATTCCAGGACTGAGGGAATGAGAATATATTCGGGAATAACGGGCGCTGACTTTTTCTGCGGCAAATCTATGTCAATTGACAAGGTTATGGGCGGAAAACAGGTAAATATAAACGGAAGCAATGTATCTGTATTCGATATTTTGAGCAGTAAACAATATACAAGAATTTATATATGTTTGGGAATGAACGAACTGGGATGGGTGAGCATAGATGATTTCTGCAATCAATATCAGCAGCTTTTGGATAAAATTAAAGAGCTTCAGCCGAATGCAGAATGTTTGATAGAGTTGCTGTTCCCGGTTACAGCTGCCAAATCTGAGGCGGATAGTGTTGTCAATAACGAACGGATTTACTTTTACAACACAAAGTTGATTGAGTTGGCAAACAATAACGGGATTCGCTATTTGAATCCGGACGTGCCGCTTATTGATGAAAACGGAGCTCTCAAAGCTGAGGCTACCAGTGACGGCGTGCATATTAACAGTGAATACTGCAAAAAATGGGCAGAATATTTGGCGCAGATTACATATAACTAATGAGAATACCAGATTTAAAAGAGGGAGAAGAAATGAAAAAAGTAATTGTTTGTTTGTTATTTCTGTTAATGATGATTCTAACGGCAGGATGCGGTGCCAGTGTTAATGTTTCTGTTGAAACAGATAATGATGATGGCAGTAAATCCGTGAACTATGATTTTACTGCTGCGGAGCTGGCAAAGTATATACGAGACAACGTTGAGTTTACGGATGCTATGGATACTGTGGATAACAGCGTTTTGTTTGAAGTATACGAGCTCGACAGTTCAAAGGTGGCTGATGCCTGTTCTTATTTCAGCACCGGAGCTACCGCTGAGGAAATTACGGTAATGACTGCGAATGATTCAAATCTTGATGATAATATAACGGCTATAAGCGATGCCTACAACGTAAGGGTTTTAAATCAGATTGAAGGGTTTACGGCATATTCGCCCCAAGAGGTGGTCAAGTTGTCAAATCCTTTGATTATGGAAGTTGGGAATACCGTAGTAATGGTAATTTGTAATGACAGAGATAGTGCAAAACAGGTAATTTTAGATTATATAAAATAGGGGAAACAGGGGTAAACACAATAAAATGGTATTTAGTAGCGTAACTTTTTTATTTTATTTTTTACCGGTCGTATTGGGATTGTACTTTTTGGCTCCTTGCAGAATTAAGAACTGTGTTCTTCTGGTTGCGAGCCTTTTTTTCTACGCATGGGGAGAGCCGGTATACGTTTTTCTGATGGTAGCGTCGATAATACTCAATTACGTTGCCGGACGAATAATTTTTGTTAAGCATACGAGAAGCGCGCTGGCAATCGGTGCAGTTTTGAATCTTCTTGTATTGGGATTTTTTAAATATGTAGATTTTATTATCGGAACGATAAATACGATTTTTTCATTGAACATAGCTTATCTGGAGCTGCCGCTTCCGATAGGAATATCGTTTTATACATTCCAGGCGATGTCGTATCTCATTGACCTGTACAGGGGCGAGGTAAGGGTGCAGAG
>CAVIBE010000049.1:7165-8163 GCA_963640885.1 Oscillospiraceae bacterium
GAATTTTATCGATTTTGCAACTTATATCGCTTTGTTCCCGCAGCTTATTGCCGGCCCGATAGTTAGAATTAAGTCCATCGAGGAGCAGCTGCATTTCAGGGTTCACAATTGGGATTTGTTCGCGAGCGGGGTTCGCAGGTTTGTTATAGGCTTGGGCAAAAAAGTTTTGATAGCAAACAACATGGGACAGATATGGGATTTTGTATCTCAGGGCGATTTGTCTCAGACTCCTGCTTTGACTGCCTGGCTTGGAATCCTCGGATTTACGATGCAGATATACTTTGATTTTTCGGGATATTCCGATATGGCAATAGGTCTTGGCAGAATGTTCGGCTTTGAGTTTCCTGAAAACTTCAGGCATCCTTATGTATCTAAGTCGATTACGGAGTTTTGGAGACGATGGCATATTTCGCTGGGAACCTGGTTCAAGGAGTATGTCTATATTCCTCTTGGCGGAAACAAAAAAGGTCTGGCAAGACAGATTTTTAACATAATGGTAGTATGGATGCTGACTGGGTTATGGCACGGCGCAAGTTGGAATTTTGTAATGTGGGGAACTTATTTCGGGCTGCTGCTCATGCTGGAAAAAAGTTTTCTGCTCAGGGTGCTTGAGCGCGCGCCGTCGTTCGTATCTCATATTTACACTATTGTGCTTGTAATGATAAGCTGGGTTATTTTCAGCCTGGAGAGCGTAAGCGATATTTTTGCTTATGTAGGAGCGATGTTTGGGGCTGCCGGCGTGGGATTTGCTGACAGCACTACGTGGTATATCGCGGGAAGTAATGCGCTGATGTTTATAGTGGCTATCATTGGTTCTACGGAAATACCTGCATTTTTGGGAAGAAAAATAGAGGGGTCTTTGCAAAAAATCAGGGGTGTCGGCTGCGTGGCGGAGAGTTTATTCCTTGCTGTGATTCTGCTGATATCCACGGGATTTATAGTTGCTTCAACTTATAATCCATTTTTGTATTTTAGATTTTAGTATATAGGGTGATAGA
>CAVIBE010000050.1:0-2710 GCA_963640885.1 Oscillospiraceae bacterium
AGTTTGCGCCGTCCTGACTTTCTACAGTTCAGCCAAAATCCGTTTTCTTGAGTTTTCAACCTCAAACTTAACTTTCTCAATATCTATTGTATAATATTCTCCGTTTTTATACAAAACTTTTCCGTCACAAACAGTCATTTCAACGTCGCTTCCGCTCGCCGAATATACGAGATTGTCGAGCATATTATGAACAGGAACCAGATGCGGCTGGTCTATGTCCATAACAATCAGATCCGCCTTGTTTCCAACCTTTAAAACGCCGCAGTCTTTTCGCCCCTGAGAAACAGCTCCTGCCGCAGTTGCCGCATAAACTGCCTCCTTTGGAGATATAACCGTCGGATCCATCTGCTTTACTTTTTGAAGAAGCGCAAAATACTTCATCTCCTCAATCATATCGAGATTATTATTGCTCGAAACACCGTCCGTAGCAACAGCCACATTTATTCCCTTTTCAAGAGCTTTCTTTACATTACATATGCCGCTTGCCAGCTTGAGATTGCTCACAGGACAGCTCGCAATGCTTGCTTTATTTTCAGCCAATATATCAAAATCCTCATCCTCAAGCCAGATACAATGCGCGGCGGTTGTCGGAGAATCAAACATTCCTAAATCATAAAAATACTTCGCCGGTGTTTTGCCATATTTCTGCTTGCAGGCTTCATGCTCAGTTTGAGTCTCTGAGAGGTGGACGTGCATATGAGTTCCCAAACTTCGGCTGTAATCACAAAACTCCTGTACAACTCCAGGATATGAGGTATATTCCGCATGAACAGACATATCCACTTTCACTCTTCCGCCGCCGGCATTGTGATAATTCTCATAAAGATATTTTGAGTTTACATAATCAGGCAAATCCTTGAGCTTTTTGCTCTGGTCGAAGCACACAAGTCCGACACCTACATTCATCTTAACTCCGGATTCCAACACAGCTTTGACCATATACTCGCCGTGCATATACATATCATTAGTAGAAACTGTTCCACTTCTGAGCATTTCAGCTATCCCAAGCTGCATCCCGTAATATACATCATCGTCTCTCAGCTTCGCCTCAAAAGGAAAAATCTTTGTATTAAGCCAGTCCTGAAGATTCAGCCCGCCTCCGTAGCCTCTGAGCAGCGTCATCGGCGTATGCGCATGAGCGTTATAGAAAGCGCTCAAAAGAAGCCTCCCTTCGCCGTTTACAATCTCCCCGTAATCAGCCGCAGGCGCTTCCCCGCCTATATAATCAATTTTATCATCCTTGATTCCTACATGCTGATTATATTTCACATCTAATTTTTCATCAATTATCGCAATGTTCTTAAAAAGCATTTCTTCCTCTCTTTCAAAGTTCTATTTATATCGGCTTCTGTCGCATTTTTGCAATTCATTTATTATAGCAAGTCTATTTTCCTGCTCAAGGGCATTTTTCGCTCAAATTTATTTCCACAACTTAATGTAGCCCTCATTATTGAGCTGTATGAGAAACAGCACAGTTATCGGAGCGAGGAAAAATCCCACAAATCCGAAGATTTTAAGTCCCGCATACATCGCAGTTATGGTCACAATCGGATGCAGACCAATCTGTGTGCCGACAATTTTCGGCTCTATAGCATTTCTTACAATCATAATTATTACATACATCACGAGCAATCCTATTCCCATAAACAAATCGCCCGAGAAAAGCTTGATAACAGCCCACGGAATCAGAATAGTACCGCTTCCCAGTATCGGCAAAATATCGCATACAGCTATAATCGCAGCTATCGCAATAGCATGCTCCGCGCCGAGGATGCTCAGACCGATTGCATTTTCAGCAAATGTTATCACCATTATCAGCATATAAGCTTTAAGCACTTTGAAAATTTTTCCTTTTATAAAGCTGTGCAAAAATTGAAGCATTGCCTGTCCTTTTTTAGGGAACTGTCTTACGATAAAAGCTTTAACATCAGGATAATTCAGACTGATAAAAACTGAACTCATTACTGAAAAAACCAGGGCGATCAGATACATCGGCAGCTGTGTCAGATGCGAGGTGACGGCATTAACGGATTTTTTCGAGAAATCTCCCAAAAAGCTTGCCAGCTCATCAGTAAACGTATTTGACATTTTTGAAATAAAATCCGCTGTATCCGGGGCAAATCTGTTTGCGACTCCGACTGCCCACTCGTTGAGGCTCTGGAGCGTAGGAAGCAGGTAAGCCTCAAAGATTTCAGGAAGCTTAGATACAAACAGAGAGCATTTATCAACGATAAGCGCCACCCCAAACCAGATGATAAGTCCGATTACTACATATAAAATTACCAGAGAAAAAAAGGTCGCGCCCTTGTTTTTTATCGGTATTATTTTTGTGACAAGTTTTGAAATAGGCTGCATTATTGCTACAAAGAACAGGCCCACCAGGAAAGGTGCAACCCACCAGATTGCATATTTGACGATAAAATAAACAACTGCTGCAATTGTGACAATATATAACACATTTATTATAAATTTTTTCTTCGATTCATACTCCATCTCAATAATCTCCTCCTGCGTGTAATGTTATCACATTTATATTTGCTATACAATACAAAAACTAAAGTTCCAAAACCTGTCACATATAGGTAAAAATTTCTTGTAGGTCGGGAGATTTTGGAGTTTTTTTACACATTCGTTCAATTTCGGTCAAGGTCTCTGTTGATTTTTTGTAAAAATTTTTCTATATATACACTATTCGGTTGCCTTACAGCAC
>CAVIBE010000051.1:0-903 GCA_963640885.1 Oscillospiraceae bacterium
CAAAGCGAAAGGACGAGCTTGAAGACATCAAGGTGAGAGGAATGTTCACCCTTCGCCCGATTGAAATTCTGGAAAACGATCCGCAAGGCGAGACATTCACCTATTCGGTATGGCAGATGAGCGGACTTGACAGAAAATATCATGACAGAGGATTGTGCGGCTATAATGCCGGAGTTTACAGACATTTTCCGGACTATTACAGAAGATATCTCACAGTAAATGTGGCGATGATAAGCGTTTCGCCTATGAATGATGAAGGATATTTCAGCTTTTCGTTTATAAATTCCACACAGAAAGCAATCTGCGATGCAGCAGAAATCGTAATAGTTGAAATAAATGAAAACCTCAAATGGGTAAATGGCGGTTTTGACGACAAAATACACATTTCGGAAGTTGACTATATAATAGAAGGCGGAACTCATAAGCTTGAAGAAGTTGCCGCTATGATGCCAGATGAGACCGACAGGAAAATTGCCGAAAATATAATTCCCTACATCAGAGACGGAGCGAATATTCAGCTGGGCATAGGCGGAATGCCGAATGCGATAGGCAGCATGATTGCTCAGTCGGATCTCAAAGATTTGGGAATGTATACCGAAATGGTATGCGACAGTTATGTCGATATGTACGAGGCGGGCAGGCTTACAAATAAGTACAACCGTGTAGGCAAAGGCAGAGGCGTATGGACTGTTATTATAGGCACTCAGCGGCTTTACGACTGGGCGGCAGACAACAAAGAAATCGTATCTTTCCCTGTGAATTACGTAAATTCACCTCAGGTTATGTCACAAAATGACAGGATGACTTGCATAATGAATTGCATTTCGCTTGACCTTTACAGCCAGTTCAGCTCTGAGTCTAAAGGAATCAGGCAGATCAGCGGCACAGGCGGGCAGATTGACT